>JAWKKE010000004.1 GCA_041393415.1 Thermoleophilia bacterium
ACGAGATCGCGCGCCACCGCGAGCGCCGGGCGCGCGAAGAAGGCAACCAAGACATCCGCGGGCGGCGACGCCTCGGTGGACGCCGCCGCTCGCGGATCAGGGTTGCGTGACATCAAGAACAGAACGCGCCCGCGCAAGCTGCTCACGCACGCGCGCGGGCGCGGACCCGCCGCGAGAGCGCTTTCGCGATAGCTGCGCGGCGGCGTCATGCAGATCGAAGTAACTCTCCTCGAAGGCAGGCGAAAGCCGCCGCAGATCCTCGAGCGGCACCTGCGCCGGCGGCACGTCCGTCTCCAGACAGCGCCGCACCAGAGTGCCGGTAAGGTGGTGCGCCTCGCGAAACGGCACACCGCGCTCGACGAGGTAGTCGGCGATGTCGGTCGCGACCAGATAGGCGTCGCAGGCGGCGGCCATGCGTGCCTCGTCGAAGGTCGCTCCATCGATGAGGCCTTGCACGACGGGCAGCAGCACGTCGAGGCAGTCGACGGCGTCGAACAGGTAGCGTTTGTCCTCGCGCAGGTCGGTGTTGTAGGCGAGCGGCAGGCCATGAAGGACACCGAGAAGACCCGCCAGGTCGGCGGCCACACGCGGAGCCGCCGCCCGCATGAGCTCGGCGGCGTCCGGGTTCTTCTTTTGCGGCATGATGCTCGAGCCGCCGCTGAAAGCGTCGGGCAGGCGAACAAAACCGAACTC
The DNA here is from genome assembly GCA_041393415.1 of Thermoleophilia bacterium. Classification (GTDB taxonomy): domain Bacteria; phylum Actinomycetota; class Thermoleophilia; order UBA2241; family UBA2241; genus CAIXSE01. The sequence continues at coordinate 694 of JAWKKE010000004.1, forward strand.
GGACGTGGCCCAGAGCACCAGTTCGCCGCCCAGCCGACTGAGGTGAGAGCCAAGTTGCGCCGCCGCAGCAAGATAATCGACAGCGAAGTCGCGCGAGGCCACGGCATCCAAGGAGTTCTCCGCGAGCCGGGCGAAGCCGAGCTCGGCAGCTTCCAGCTCACGATCGACGTCGAAGTCGAGACCAACCGCGGCGCCCACCCCCAACGGCAGCTCAAGACACGCCTCACGGACGGCGGCCAACCGTGCGCGATCACGCGCCAGCATCCACACGTAGGCAAGCAGATGCTGCGCCAGCGAGGTGACCTGTGCCCGCTGCAGATGCGTATAGGCAGGCATCACCGTCTCAAGATGTTCGGCGGCGCGATCGAGGAGCGCCTTCTGCAGCGCGGCGAGAGTAGCGTCCTGACGTTCGACGACACGCCGCAGATGGAGACGCACGTCGGTGACAACCTGGTCGTTGCGACTGCGCGCCGTGTGCAGGCGCGCGCCGGCATCGCCGATGAGCTCGGTCAGCCGTCGCTCAACCGCCATGTGCACGTCTTCGTCGCTGTCCTTGGGGACGAAGAGGCCGGCCTCGATCTCGCGCCCCACGGTCGCGAGGCCGGCCTCGATCCGCTCCACGTCCCCGGCGCTGAGCACGCCCGCCCCGCGCAGCGCGCGGGCGTGCGCGCACGACCCCTCAATGTCCTCCGGCCACAGCCGCCAGTCGAGCGCCAGCGAGCTGTTGAGAGCGACAAACGCCGGCGCACGCTCGCCGGCAAAACGTCCCGAGCGTGCCACGGTCATGCGCGTCCCCCTAGTCCAGGCATAAACTAAACCTCAAGTTGAGCTTTAGCTCACTCAGGATTCGTCCTGCAGTTCCTGCATCAGGCCGTGTTCCTTGCCGACCCGCGCCCACATCTCGATCGGCAGACCCCAGAGCTCGATGAAGCCGGCGGAGGCGGTGTGCGAGAACTCGTCTTCGGTGGTGTACGTCGCCAGCTTGTAGCTGTAGAGGGCGTAATCCGACCGGCGGCCGTTGGCCACGCAGTTGCCCTTGAAGAGCTCGAGGCGGATGTCGCCGGTGACCCGCTCCTGACTCTGGAAGAGAAACGCCTTGCAGGCTTCGGTGAGCGGGTCGAACCATTGTCCCTCGTAAATCATGTCGGAGAGCTTGGCCTCGATGGTGCGCTTGAAGTGCAGAAGGTCGCGCGTGAGTACGAGGTCCTCGAGCTCACGATGGGCGCGAATGAGCGCCATGGCGGCCGGCACTTCGTAGACTTCACGGCTCTTGATGCCGATGAGGCGATTCTCGAGCATGTCAACACGACCGAATCCGTGCGCGCCGGCGATGACGTCGATCTTCTCGATGAGCTCGACGAGGCCCATGGCGACGCCGTCGAGCGCCACCGGACGTCCCTTCTCGAAACTGACGATCAGCGATTGCGGCTCGTCTGGCGCGTCCTTCGGGTCGGCTGTGAACTGGAAGGCGTCGGCGGGAGGCGCAATCCACGGATTCTCGAGGACCCCGCACTCGTTGCTGCGACCCCACAGGTTCTCGTCGATCGAGTAGGGACTCTTCTTGGTGAGCGCGACGGGGATGTTGTGCGCCGCAACGTAGTCGAGAAGCTCCTCGCGGCTTGGCCAGTCGCTCTCGCGCGCCGGAGCGATGATCTTCAGGCTCGGATCCTGACTGCGCACACCGATGTCGATGCGCACTTGGTCGTTGCCTTTGCCGGTACAGCCGTGAGCGACGGCACTGGCGCCGAACTTGTGCGCCGTCTCGACGAGCTTCTTGGCGATGAGCGGGCGGCCAACTGCCGTCGAGAGCGGGTACTTGCCTTCGTAGAGAGCGTTGGCCATGAGGGCCGGCAGGCAGTAGTGCTCGGCGAATTCCTCCTTCGCGTCGATCGCCACCGCATCGATGGCACCGGCGGCACGCGCGCGCTCCATGATCGCCGGGATGTCGCGCACACGGCCGAGGTCGACGAGACAGGCGACGACGTCGTAGCCGTACTTCTCCTTGAGCCAAGGAATGAGCGCGGACGTATCCAGACCACCGGAGTAGGCGAGAACGACGATGTCATTAGTACTAGTCACGTGATGGCTCCTTGCGTGAAGTGGACGGCAGCGCCCCGAGGGGCGTCGAGAACAGGATCAGACACCTCGAAGGCGATCGAGGTAGTCCTTGAGCACAAGCGCTCTGCGCGTGTCGCGAGTGATGGCGACGAACGTGTCGTCGCCGGCTATCGTGCCGAGGATCTCGGTATGGTTCAGGTTGTCGATCTGCCGCGCGACGGTGGAAGCCGTACCGATCTCGCAGCGCACGACGACCAGCTGCTGTGCCGTCGAAGTGGAGCGTGCGAAATCGCGCATGACGTTCTGAGCAGCCTGCTCGGGGTCTTTTGGCCGTTCGCGCGACGAGAGCACATACTTTGGCCGCCCGAGATGCGTGCGTACCTTCTGCAGATCGAGTTCGCGAATGTCGCGAGAGACGGTGGCTTGCGTAACCTCACAGCCAAGCGCAGCCAGCGCGTTGACGAGCTCACGCTGTGTGGATATGTCGCGCTGCTGGATGACGGTCTGGATGAGTCGCTGCCGTTCAGTCTTCCCCAGCGGCATCTTGGCGTTCATTGCGTCCGTCTCCCTCTGGCGCGTGAATCAGGCGGTCACTTTGGTGCCGCACCCGGCGTTGGTGAGAATCTCCAGCAAGACCGCGTGCTCGACGCGGCCGTCGATAATATGCGCGCTGCGAACACCGGCCTCGAGAGCACGACGCACGGCGGCAACCTTGGGCAACATGCCGCCGCCGATCGTGCCGTCGGCCTGCAGCGCCGTGAGATACGCGAGATCACAGGCCGAGATGGGCTTCTGGCCGTCGCCGCGATCCGCGTAGATGCCGTCGACATCGGTCAAGAAGATGATCTTCTCGGCACGCAAGGCCGCCGCGATCTCTCCCGCCACCGTATCGGCATTGACATTGTATGCGGCGGCATCCTCGTCGGCGCCGACGCTCGCGACCACAGGGATGTTGGCCTCGGCGAGGAGATCGAGAACGCCCGTGTTGACCTGCGTCACTTCACCGACAAAGCCGAGATCGACTTCGTTCCCCTCATCGTCGCGATGCAGTTTGCGCCGCACGCGGAGAAGGCGACCGTCCTCGCCGGAGACACCAACCGCCGAGCCGCCGTGTCGGCTGATGAGGCCGACGATGTCCTTATTGACCTTGCCGACGAGGACCATCTTGGCGATCTCCATCGTCTCCTCGTCGGTCACACGGTGTCCGCCGACGAATCGCGGTTCGAGCCCGAGACGCTTCATGTGCCGGCTGATCTCGGGTCCGCCGCCGTGCACCACAACGGGTCGCATACCGATGAGCCGCAGCAGCACGATGTCTTCGGCGAACTGATCCTGCAGGCTGCGCGACGTCATCGCGGCCCCGCCGTACTTGAAGACGATGGTGGCGCCCCAGAACTTGCGGATGTAGGGCATGGCCTCGAGCAGTGTCTGAACCGTAGTCTGCTGCTTCACGGTCATGAGATCACGCCCTCCATCGCGGCGTGAGCGGCGACAGCACTCACGTCGAGTACTCCGCGTTGAGACTCACGTAGTCGTGACCCAAGTCACTGAAGTACACAATCGCCTGACGCCCCCCCTCGCCGAGGGAAACACGCACGTCGATCTCGCGCTGCTCAAGCGTCGTCGCCATCCGCGCGCGCTGATCGTCGTCGAGCGTGACCGCGGCGCCGCCGGACACGATCGCCAGGCCGTCGTACGCGATCTCGACCGGCGGCAGCGCACGACCGGTCTTGCCCAACGTCTGCCCGACCGCCTGCACGATGCGACCCCAGTTTGCGTCGCGACCGAAGAAAGCCGTCTTGACGAGCGGCGAGTTGGCGACTGCGCGCGCGACCGTCTCGGCCTCGCCGGTGTCGCGCGCTCCTGTGACCGTCAGACGTACGGTGTGCGTCGTGCCCTCGCCGTCATGCACGATCGACAGACCCAGAGAGAGCAGAGCCGCATTGAGCGTCGCGGCCAACGTCTCGAGACTCTCGGCGCCCGGGACAACGCCGGAGGCGCCGTTACAGAAGCCCAGCACCATGTCGTTCGTCGACTCCTGACCGTCGACGGTCACGCGATTGAACGACGCTTTCACCGCCGCGTGCAACATCTTCTCCCACTCATCACCGGCGATGCCGGCATCGCAGGTGATGAAGCAGAGCATCGTGGCCATGTTGGGGCTGATCATGCCGCAGCCTTTAGCCGCGAAGCCGAAATGCACGACGCCCTCCGGCAACGTGACTTCGACGGCGCCACCCTTGGCGAACTTGTCGGTGGTGCGGATGGCGCCGTTGAAGGCGGTGCCGGCGGCGCGACTCGTGCCATCCGCAATCAGGCCCTCGGCTGCCGCCGCGATGCCGGGCTCGATCTTGTCCATCGGCAGAGCGACGCCGATGATGCCGGTCGAGGCCACAGCCACTTGTTCCACGGGCAGACCCAGGCGCAGCGCGGCCGACGCCCGCATGCGCGCTGCGTCCTTGCGACCGCGTTCGCCCGTGCAGGCGTTGGCGTTGCCGGAATTGACAACGACCGCGCGCAGGTGCGCGCAGTCCCCTTCCTCGCGCGTCAGCCGCACGGGAGCGGCGGCAGCAGCGTTGCTCGTGAACAGTGCCGCCGAGACACTCGGGACATCAGCACGCAGCAGGCCGAGATCCAACTTCTGCTTCTTCTTGACGCCGCTGGCAACTCCGGCGGCACTGAAACCCTGCGGCGTCGTCACACCGCCGGTGACGACTTTGGCTGCCGGCGGCCAGACGACGAACCGTGAGCTTGGCATCTTCATCAGAGGAGTCCTTCGTATTCAGGCAGTCCGAGCATGACGTTCATGTTCTGCAACGCTTGCCCGGCCGCGCCCTTCATGAGGTTGTCGATCACGCTGACGAGGATGATGCGTCCCGCGCGCCGATCGACCGTGGCGTGGAGGCGGCACATGTTGGTGTACGCCACCTCCTTGAGTTCCGGGACGCTGTCGCACACCTCAACAAAGCGCTCGCCGGCGTAGGCCGCGCGATAGAGGGCGAGGAGTTCCTCGCCGGTTGGGACACTGCCGGCACGAACGTAGATCGTCTCCGTGATGCCGCGCTGCAGAGGAACAAGGTGCGGCACAAACGTAAGGCTCGTCGCGGCATCGAGGCCCGCTGCAATCTCCGGCTGGTGCCGATGGGCGGCGATGCCGTACGGCATGAGATCCGAGTCGACGGCGCAGAAGTGCGTGCGCGCCTTGGGCGACTTGCCGGCGCCGCTCACCCCGGACTTGGCGTCGACGATCACATCGACGAGGCCCAGGTGACGCAGCGGTGCCAGCGCCAGCAGAGCCGCGGTTGGATAGCAGCCGGGATTGGCGACGAGACGCGCCACGGCGATCGCATCGCGATTGAACTCCGTCAGCCCGTAAACGCCCGGCGTGAGCTCGGGATGAGGGTGAGGGCCGTACCACTCGGCGTACGTTTCAGCACTGAGCCTGTAGTCCGCACTGAGGTCGACGACGCGGGTGCCCTCATCCAGGAGGCGCTTGACCACACGCGCGGCCTCCAGGTGGGGCAAACAGACGAAGGCGAGGTCCACCCCAGTCACGTCGGCGGCGGCGCAGAATTCGAGGCTCGTGCGCACCCGCGGCAGTTGTGCGTGAACGGACTGGCCGCGTAGAGACTCGGAACTCACGTGTGTAAGGCGAACTGACGAATGACGCAGGAGCAACTCGGCAAGGAGAGCTCCCGTGTACCCGCTTCCGCCGACGATGCCGACGGACGGCACAACCACAGGCGTCTGCGGATTATCGACCGTCGTCTTTGCTGTGGTTGTCTGTGGGGTCAAGTCTGAGGAGACGTCTGGCATGGGGCGCTCCGGTGCACGTCGACGTGTACGAAAGGGACCTGGGAGTGCGCCGGCGTGACGAGCGACGAAGACGGGCTCGGCGGCGCGTCAACGGTGCCCGGCGGCCGGCGCAGGTCGTGCACGTCGGACTCGGAGGGCGAAGCAGCCAGGAGCCTCCGGCGGGCGGGCCGGACAAGACTGTGCAGCTGCGAGGTAAGCATTCATCGCCGGGGACTATAACCCAAGCGGCGAGAATGATGCAAGCACTAGCCTTGTTGCGTGAACAATATGCGATAGTGGCGGCGCGACCGGCATGCCGCCGCCACACAGATCAGGAACCCAAGATCTGAGAGAGCTCTTCGACCGTAACCTCGACTTCGCTACGTTCGTCCACGCTCTGCGGGCAGAGCACCATCATGAACAACGGGTTGTCCGCCACATTGAAGCGGCGGAGCACTGCCTTGTCGGTGTAGTTGATGTCGATGGCGATGCTCTCGGCGTTGGTCTCACCGAGGAGCGTCCCAGCCTGATCGAGAGCGTAGCCCAGCACGCTCGTGAATGCCGCCAGCGCCTCGCTCGCCACGGGACTGTTGTGCACGGCGAGCGCGAAACCCATGCGGTCGGCGAGAACCGCTCCACTCATGCCGCCGCGCCGACACATGGCTTCGAGCGTCTTCTCGAGCACGTCGTCGCGGAAGCCAGGAGACGCGCCGGCCGACGGCCGTGGATCGGTGCCGGACGCCGGCCCATCTTCCGCCGCCGGCGGCGGATACTCGACAAAGTCCGAAGCCGAGGACGGAGCGGTCGCACGAGAGAACTCCTCGGCCTTCGAAGCGACCGCCGAGGCCGTCTGGGGCGCAACTCCGGCAGCAGACACGACAGTCTCCGCGGCCACTTCGGCTAGCGGTGCACCGGCGTCACTCGACGACGCCAAGGCAGACGGAGCAACGGCGCCGGCCGGCAGCACAGACGGCATGGTCGCGTGCACAGTCGGCCTCGCGGCCACATGCGGCCCTCCGAAGACTCTGGTCAAGTCGGCGACAGGCGATGACCCCGCAGAACTGGAATCACCGGCGCCGCTCGGCGCCTCGCCCGCCCGCACATCGTCATCGTGGCCTGCGACTCCAGCGGCAAGCGTTGTCGAAGCGCTCACGAAGCTCGCCACCTCTGAGAGCGCCGGAGTAACTGCCGACTGGGTGGCGGCAGGCGCGGCCGTCATGCCTGCCGCCGGTGGCGTGTCAGGCGTAGCGGCGACCACAGGCGCGGCATCCTCCGCCGCCGGGCCCGCGACATCGTCGTAGGGCTGCACCACCGGTGCGGCGCCCGCGGAGGCCCCGATCGCAGGCATGGCTGCGCCGGCCGCGACCTCCACCGATGCGATGGACGCGGTTGCCTTTGGGAAATCCGTCTCGGTCTTCGCGACGCGCGCCTCCGTCGCATCGCCGACGCGCATGACCTCCCCGACAAGCCGGATAGCCTCGCGAAGCTCAGAAGAGTCCAGCAACAGGCTCATCTTCACCTCCGCTCATCTTCAGAAGCTCACGTGACTTGAGCTCCATGGCCAGATCGAGGTACGGCTTAGCAGCCACGGCGCCATCGCTCAGAAGCGCGACCGGTATGGATCGCAGGCTGGCGCGCTCGAACACCTCATTCACGGGGATCGATGTATGGAAGAAGATCTCCGCCGGGAACGCCGCGCGCAACTCCTCGTTCATCTCGTTCTGGGCGGCACTGGCGGCGTCGTACATGGTCACCAGCACGCCCTCGAGCCTGAGATTGGGATTGCGCTGGTCCTGCACCCAGCGCAGGAGACTGAGGAACGACGGCAGCGTGGTCAGCGAGAGCAGGCGCGGCGTGACGACGAGGATTACGCTGTCGCTCGCCGCCAGCAGACCGGTCACCAGGCCGCCCACTCCCGCCGGCGCATCGACGATGACGTAGTCGAAGTCCGCGGCAAGCCCACGGACAGCCCGAGATAGGTCGCCACCGCGAGCGCTGCTCTCAAGCAGGAAGACATCTTCTGGATCGAGACGGCCGACGCCCGCCACCGAGAAACTCGGCTCGCGCGTCTCCATCACAATCTCAGCCGCCGGGGAGTTCCCACGAATGAGATCGATGAGCCCCTTGGTCGTTCGCTTACGCACGTTGGTGGCGATCGAGACACCGGCCTGGGGGTCGCCGTCGATCAGCAGCACGCGACTGCCAAGACGACTGAGGCTGTACCCCAAGTTCAACGCGGTCGTCGTCTTGCCGACTCCGCCCTTCTGACTGGCGATGCAGATGATTCTTGCCATGCACCCTCTCCTTGGGCAGAGGCTCTACTCCACTACGATGAGAATGCCGTCACGGACGGCCTTCGCCATCGACTCAGCACCCGCAACCAGCTCGCCGGGCATCGCCACGAGCAGGTCCTCCAGCGGCGTCGGCAGCTCCCCACGTGTGACCCCCAGACGCTTGAGCGCCTCATGATCCTCGCCCGCCTTGACGAGAGGGTTGCCGCGCGACAATGCGCTCAAACGAAGCCGCGCCTCGTCGACCTGACGAACGGCCTCCATTAGGACAGACTGCGCGCTCTCGCCGCGTGATTTTGTATCGACAGGTGGAGTCGTGAACGTTACAACGAACTCGCCGCGGTGCATGAAGCTCAGCCGCGACAGGGCATCTGTGCCGGTCGCCTCACCCTGACGTACCGTGAAGACCATGCCATCGCCAACGACGATCTCGCCACGCATCGCCGGCAACATAACGCGCGCGGACTTGCGACCCAGCTCGAGGGTCTGCAGCAGCTCCGCCAGACCCACGTCGGCAAGCTCACCGCGGAGGGTGCCCGCTACTCGCCGGTAGCGCGCCGTACGTCTCAGCGCCGCCTTGACGCGCGCCAGCAACTCGACCTTCTGAAAAGGCTTGGTGATGTAGTCCTCGGCGCCTAGCTCAAGGCCCCGGACCTTGAGGTTGACACGATCGAGTGAGGTTACGAACACGACGGGGAGATCCTCGCCGTCCGCAGTTCCCTTCAGGGTTTCGAGCGTCTGGAAGCCGTCCAGCTCCGGCATCTGCACGTCGAGAAGAAGGAGGTCCGGAGCAGCATCGGCGATCTCCCGCAGCGCCTCCGCGCCATCATATGCGTGACGCACTCGAAATCCGGCCAGCGCGAGGTACTCGCCGAGGATGTCGTGCACATCAGGTTCGTCGTCGGTAATGAGCACGGTGTAGGCCGTCATGAAGAGACCTCCCGCGACGCGTCCGAGGACTCGCGCCCGTCGAGGATCGTCCGAACGACCGCCTCCCGCAGCGGTTCCGCGAGCCACAGCGGCCAGCTTTCGTCACGTTCCGCTGCCGTGCCGATGCCGACGATCTGAACCGGCCATGGTCGCACCGCCGCGTAGCTTCGGAACAAGCTCAGCAGTGCAGCATCGCTGCTTGCCGCGTGGACGAGAATCACATCCGGATGCTCGTGCTCCAGCACCCGCCGCGCTTCGAACAGCGTGCGCACGTAGAACCGCGCCGCGCCACGCTCGGCCAGCGGCCGCTCCAGCTGAGCATAGATCCTGTCGAGCGGATCGAACACGAGAACCGTCGCCTCTCCCATGGAGCCGACCGTCTGGTCCGGGAGTTCGACCGTGAAGACGCTCCCGCCGCCGGAGCGGTTTGCCACAGTCACAACGCCGCCATGAAGCTCGACCACGTGCTTCACGATCGCGAGGCCGAGACCGACACCGAAGGCGCGGCGCGGCACCCCGCCTTGCTTCTTCACCTGGTAGTAGCGATCGAAGATACGTTCGCGATCGTCCTCGGGGATCCCGGGACCACGGTCGAGCACGGTCACGTAGCGGCGGCCGGCGGTGCCTTCGCGGTACCGCACCTCGATATCGCTCCCCGGAGGAGCGAACTTGATGGCATTGCTGATGAGATTGTTGAACACCTGCTCGAGCTTGGCGCCGTCGGCAACCATCGCGTGAGCTTCGCCATCGAGGGTGAAGCTGAGCTCAACGCCGCGCGCCGCAGCGGCCGGGGCGTTGAGCTCAACGCAGAGCGCCACCAATCTGTCGATCTGCTGTCGCTCGAGTGAGAGTTCGTAGCTCCCGGACTCGAGCTTGTCGACGTCGAGGAGTTCGCCGATGAACCGCGTGAGGCGGTCGCCTGCCTCAGCGACTTTGCCGAGGTGTTGCCGAATGCGCTCGGGAGGCATCGCATCGAGCTCCTCTTGGAGCAGGTGCACACGACTGAGAATGGCATTGATTGGCGACTTCAGGTCATGCGATGTGACCGCCATGACCTCGCTCTTGAGCCGGCTCAACTCCTCCAGTTCGCGATTCATGCCGAGCAGGTGCGCCTCCAGCATCTTGCGTCGGGTGATGTCGACAGCCGTGGCGACGAACCCCGTGACGTCACCGCCGGTAGCGCGGACTGCGGACACAGTGAGCACTACGGTGACCTCATCGCCGTTGCGCTTGCGATTGACCAGTTCGCCGCTCCAGTATCCGATGTCGGGGTCTGTTATGCGCCCCCACATCTCGCGATACGCGTCCGGCGATTGGCGCCCGGACTTGAGCACACGTGGGTTCTGACCCACCACCTCGTGCTTGCCGTAGCCGTAGAACTCCAAGAACGCGGTGTTGACATCCACGATCGTGCCTTGGGCGTCTGTGACCGCGATCGGGATCGGCGTCGTCAAGAAATGGCGGTGGAGCGTCGCCGAGTCGACCGCTTCCATCGGGGGACGCGTCTGCAACTGCATGACCGCCATACGCAGGTTACGCCGGCAGCCTGAAGTGTTCGTCACGGAGCAGATCGACGCCGCACTCGAGCGACCCCACCCAGTCGATGAACTTCGCACTCAGCTCACGGTTGGGGAAGATCGCGCCGTGCTGAGGAGCGATGATCTCGATGTCGAGGTCGCGCACCATATTCGCCCAGAGCTTGAGCGCCTTGCCCGAGGCCATATAGCGGCGATGGAAACCTTCCATGTGAGCGACGTGGCTGTCGAAGTCCTCGACCACAGCCGCGTCGCTGCCGACGGAGGCGCCGAGATCACCCGTATAGAGGATCTTGGACGACGGGTCGTACACCTGGAAGTTACCCGGTGAGTGCAGAAAGTGCGCCGGAATGACCTTGAGCGGATCACCACCGAGCTCGATCGTCATGCCCTCATCCGGAATGGGGCGGATGCGGTCAACGACCAGCTCGTCGACGCCGAAATGCGGGATGAAGCGCATCCAGAGAGAGGACAAGTACGCGTCGGCCTCGGTAACCATCAACCAACCGTTCGCGGCGGCAATGATGTCGGGATCCTGATGCGAGAAGAAGATGTGCTTGAGCTCGGAAATCCTGAGCTCCGACGAGATCATGGAGAACAGCTTCGTGTAGACCTTGTGGCCGCCAGGGTCGAGAACCATGCCCTCGCCGTTGTTGACGATGACATGCTGGTTGGCCTGGATCATGTGGCCGGTGCTCAGATCATTGACGAAGACGTTCGCGTGATTGCCTCCCTGGAACAGAGTAATCATCGATGTCACCTCGGGGAGTAGGAGCTCAGACGGACAGGATGCTCTTGATCGCTTCCGCGGCCTTGTTCAGGTCGAAGAAGATGAGACCAAGCTTGGCGTCCTTGCGGACCAGCGCGATCAGAACCGCGTGCGGCCCGGCGTGCATGCTCAAGAAGTAGCCGAGCTCTCCACGCACGTAGAGCTGATCGAGGGTGCCGCGCTTGAGTTCGTGCGAGATGCGCTCCCCCATGGAGAGCATGGCCGCGCTCATGGCGGCGACGCGCTCTTCCTCCACGCCCTGCGGCAACGCACTGGCGATCACCAGGCCGTCTTCAGAGACGATGGCGCAGGCCTCAACGTCGCTGGAGCTGGCCTTGAGGCTCTCCAGTGTCGCGTTCAGGTTGTCAATCCTCCCCATCTTGCTTCCTCCACTGTGGATCGGCGTGCAGAGCACACCGCCGTCGGTAGTTTCGAACATGATGACAGTGGAAACATCGGAAGCCGCCGGCGAGCCGGAGATAGTACATAAGTCCATGCGCGACACAAGTGAACGGCGCGGCCGGTCGCAAGGTGTAGCGTCGCATGACGCCCAAGTCTTCATGCGACGAAGAAGATCGAGGGGGCGGCGGCCCCTGAGAACCGGGCCGCCGCCCCCTCGATTTCAGACAGCGCAGAACGCGCCGATGAGCTAGCGCAGCGCCGCGTCGAACTCCCGTGCGAGCGCGGCGACGATCTTGGTGCGCACGCCGGCGATGTCTTTGTCGCTCAACGTGCGTTCGGCCGAACGCATCGAGACGCGCAGAGCCAGCGAGCGTTTGTCGGCCGGCACTTGATCGCCCTCGTACACATCGAAGACATGCACGTCGCGGGTGATCTTACCGCCCGCCCTACGCGCCACGGCTACGACGTCGGCGGCAAGCACATCCCGAGCGACAACCACTGCCAGGTCCTGCGACGCCGGCGGGTAGGCACCAAGGTCCTCGAAGCGAACCGCAGGCAACGCCACCGTCGCCAGGCGGTCGAGATCGATCGTCGCGGTGTACACGTCGAGCTCGTCGAGGCCGTAGGCGGCGGCGACGTCCGCGCGGAGCTGGCCGAGCACGCCGATGTTGATGCCCGCGTCACGAGACTGCCCCCCACCCTTGCTCGCCGCGCTGACGACTGCGGACTTGCCCGGATGCAGATACGGGTAGCATCCGGCGCTCTCCCCCAGCAGTTCGTAGCGACCGTCGAGGTCGAGAGCGGCGAGGAGCGCCTCCACGACACCCTTGAGGGTGTAGAAGTCGGCGGTGCGCGCCGCCCCAGTCCACGCGTGGGCGCGCGCCGGACCGGTGACGACCATGCCGACCGCCTCGAGCTCGTGCGGCAACATGACACCCGGCTCGGCCGCATGCGGCGGCGCCGGGCTTGCCTGCTCGTCCCAGAGATAGACCCGCCCCAGCTCGACAAGATTGGGCGGTTCGTTGAGCCGCGCCAGGTTGTCGCGCACCGTCGTGAGCAGGCCCGGGAGGAGCGACGTGCGCATGACCGACTGTTCCACACTCATAGGATTGCTCAGTCTCACCGGATTGAGACGCACATCGCCCTCAGGGAAACCCAGCGGAACGACGGCATCGGGCGCCACGAACGTGTAGGTGATGACCTCATCGAGACCGCAGCCGACAACGGCGCGCCGCACGGCGCGCCGGACTTGCTGTACCTTCGTCAGTCCGCCGAACGTGGTGTGGCGAGGCAGGGTCTCGGGCGCACGAGCGTAGCCGGCGATGCGCCCGACCTCTTCGATAAGATCGACTTCGCGCTCGAGGTCGGGCCTGAAGGTCGGCACCGTCACCTCCCAAACGGCCGGCTCTGCCAAGGATGTGTCGGGCTCGACTACGGCGCACTCGAGCCGCCGCAGGATGCCCACCTGCTCGTCCTCCGGCACCGTGTAGCCGAGCAGCGCCGCGCACTTCGAAGGCCGGAAGGCGAGCGTCCGCCTCTGCGGAAGCTCGCCGTGCACATCGACTATGCCCGGCGCCACCTCGCCGCCACAGAGCTCCGCGAACAGGCGGCAGGCGAAGTCGAGACCGCCGGGCACCAGCTGTGGATCGAGGCCCTTCTCGAAGCGATTGCTGGCCTCGCTACGGATGCCGGTGTGCATCTCGGTGCGCAGAATGCTCGGTCCGCTGAAGTTGGCCGCCTCGAGCACCACGTGCGTCGTATCGCCGTCGACTTCAGCGTCGATCGCGCCAAACACCCCGGCGATGACCAGCGGCTCGGCGACGTCGGCGATCACGCACATCTCGCCGTCCAGCGTGCGACGCACACCGTCGAGCGTGACGATCTGCTCGCCGTCCTTGGCGCGCCGCGCAATCAGCGTGCCGCCGCCTATCTTGCCGGCGTCGAAGGCATGCAGCGGCTGACCCCAGCCGAGCATCACATAGTTGGTGACGTCGACGACGTTGTTGATGGGGCGCATGCCGGCGTGGGTGAGTCGCGCCTTCAGCCACGCCGGCGACTCGCCCACAACAAGATTGCGGATGACGCGCGCGGCGTACCGCGAGCAGAGATCCTGGTCGGCAATCTCGACGCGGATCGCATCCTCGGCAGGGGCTCCGCACAACGTCGCCGGAGCAGCGATTGGCGGCGGCGCCAACGGAGCCCCCGAAGCTGCCGCGACCTCACGGGCGATGCCGTAGATCGAGAAGCAATCGGGCCGATTCGAGGTGAGCTCGACCTCTAGCACCGCCTCGCTCACCGGCAGGTAGTCCTGCAATGGCGCGCCGACCTCCCATTCCGCCGGCAGGATGGCGATGCCCGGACTGTCCTCCTCATAACCCAGCTCGCGCTCGCTCATCATCATGCCGTCGCTCTCGACGCCGCGGATGGCGCTCTTCTTCAGCTTGAGTCCGCTCTCGAGGACTGCCCCGGCGAGCGACACAGCAACGGTGTCGCCGACGCTGAAGTTGTGCGCCCCACAGACGATCTGCCGGACACCACCGTGAGCCGCGCCCACGTCCACCGTGCAGAGATTGAGTCTGTCGGCATTCGGGTGCTTGTCGCGAGTAGCGACCCTGCCGACCACGAAGCGTGCCAGATTCTCGGAGTCACGCGGCGCGCCCACCCACTCGACGCCCTCGACCTCGGTCCCCGACATCGTCAAGAGCTCGGCGAGCTCCTCGACACCCCCCTGCCAATCGACGTACTCCTTGAGCCAGCTAACTGGAACTCTCATCGTCCTCTCCCCTCTCAGAACTGCCGCAGGAAGCGGACGTCGTTGTCGTAGAAGAGACGCAGGTCGGGGATGTGATGCTTGAGCATGGCCATGCGCTCTACACCCATACCGAAGGCGAAGCCCGACACGACCTCTGGGTCGTAGTCGACGAAGCCGTAGAGATTGGGGTCGACCATGCCGGCACCCATGATCTCGAGCCAGCCCGAATGCTTGCAGCTGCGACAGCCGGATCCGCCACAGAGGCCGCAGTTGACGTCGACCTCGATGGACGGTTCGGTGAACGGGAAGAAGTGCGGCCGCACACGGATCGAGCGCTCGGGGCCGAAGAAGGCGCGCGTGAAGTGCGCCACCGTACCCTTGAGATCGGCCAGCGTGATGCCCTCGTCGACAACGAGTCCCTCGACCTGATGGAACATCGGCGTGTGCGTAGCGTCCGAGTCGCGCCGATACACCTTGCCCAGGCACAGCACCGAGACCGGCGGCCGCTGCTGTTCCATCACGCGCACCTGTACCGGTGACGTGTGCGTACGCAGCAGCACGCCACGATCGGCGTCTAAGACGGCACCCGGCGCCAGCGGCGCCTGCTCCTCGACCCAGAACGTGTCGTGAGCAGATCGCGCCGGGTGGCTCGGCGGCGTGTTGAGGGCGGTGAAGTTGTAGTAGTCGAGCTCGACCTCCGGTCCCTCGGCGATCTGGTAGCCGATGCCGATGAAGATGTCTTCGACCTCGCGCATGGTCTGCGCGATGAGATGCTCGTGGCCGCGCGGGAACGGATGACCAGGGAGCGTAACATCGAGACGCTCGTGCGCCAGGGAAGCGCTGAGGGCAGCGCGCCTGAGCTCGGCCTCACGCTCAGCGACCAACGCCTCGAGCTCGCGACGCACGAGGTTGCCGCCTTTGCCGACGGCGGGCCGATCGGACGGGGGCAGAGACGGAATGCTGCGCAGAAAGTCGGTGAGGGCGCTCTTGCGTCCGAGAGCAGTCACGCGCGCCTGTTCGAGGGTCTCGAGATCGGCGGCGCGCAGAATCGCGTCGCACGCCGAAGAGTAGAGCGCCGCCAGACCGGGAGCACGCTGGTGCAGTTCGTGCAGCTCAGTGTCGTCCATCGTCATCCTTTCGCGGCGGACGCAGGGGTTCGTCGGAGTGGGCTGACGCCGCGAAACGGCACGAGAGCTCGTAGAGCGCGATCGCGCCGGCAACCCCGGCGTTCAGCGACTCGACGACGCCCTGCGCGCCCGGCGCCATGGGGATCGTAAGAAGATCGGTTACGTGGGCACGCGCCGTGGGAGAGATCCCGGAGCGCTCGGCGCCGACGACCAGCGCCGCGGGGCGACGCAAGTCGGCGTCGCGCAAGGACATGCCCTCGTGCGCGGCGAGGCCGTAGACGCGCTCCAGGCTCAACTCCGCGAGGAGATCGCCGAGGCGCGCGTCCGGGACGAGCGGCAAGCCGAAAATGGCGCCCATGCTGGCGCGCACCGTCTTCGGCGAGAACAGATCTGTTGAGCCTGGGGATGTGGCGAACGCGGCGGCTCCGAAGGCGGCCGCTGCACGCACAAGCGTCCCCATGTTGCCCGGATCGGCAACGCCGTCGGCGTAGACCACGAGCGGCTCCGCGCCAACTTGCAGGCGCGCCGCGACCGGCCGCGACGGGAGAGCAAAGACGGCCATCGCGTCCGGTGGCTGCTCGAGTGAGCTGATCTTGGCCGCAACACGCTCAGCGACGGGGAAGACGCCGGGGACAGGACCGGTCGTGCCGTCCAGCGCCCCCCACACCAGCCGCGCAAACTCGTCGGCTCGGTCAGCGGCCACAAACACCGTCTGTGGCCGCTGACCCGCCGCGATACCGGCCAGAACGAGATCGGCGCCCTCCACCAGGAAGGCGCCTTCTCTCTCGCGGAACTTACGCTGCCGCAGCGACGCCGCTCGCTTGACGAGTGCGTTCTGCGGACTCGTGATGGCTTCGCCTAAAACCCCAAGTGGCTCGCCCGCCTCAGGCTGCCGCTTCGAGGGCCGCACGCGCCTGGCCGACCAAGGCGGCGAAATGCTGCGGATCGCTCACCGCGATCTCGGCGAGCATCTTGCGATCGAGCTCGACCTGCGCGAGCTCGAGGCCATGCATGAACTGGTTGTACGAGAGGCCGTTCTCGCGCGCCCCTGCGTTGATGCGCACGATCCACAGCTTGCGGAACTCGCGCTTGCGTACACGACGGTCGCGGAAGGCGTATTGACCGCTCCGCTGGACCTGCTCCTTCGCCCGCTTGTAACTGGAGTGTTTGCCCGCGTAGTAGCCCTTGGCCTGCTCCAGCACCTTGCGGCGCTTCTTGCGCGCCGTGACGCTTCGTTTGACTCGAGACATGGTACGTACTCCTGGTAATTCTTAGCGAAGGCCGAGTAGGCGCTTGATCCCTCGTGTGTCGGCCTCGGCGACGGCGTAGAGCTTACGAAAGCCGCGCTTACGCTTGGCTGGCTTGTGTTCCAGGAGGTGGCTCTTCATTCCATGACGACGGACGAGCTTGCCTGTCCCGGTAACGCGAAAGCGCTTCTTTGCAGCGCTGTGAGTCTTCATCTTCGGCATACGCACCTCCCTCCAACTACTTCGTCGGCGCGAGCATCATCACCATATTGCGCCCATCGAGATTGGGCTTGGACTCGACGACGCCGAACTCCTTGACATCTTCGGCAAGTCGCATAAGGAGCTGCTCGCCGCGCTCGGGGTGCACCATCTCGCGACCCCGGAACATGATCGTGACCTTGACCTTGTCGTTGTGCTGCAGAAAGCGCAGCACGTGACCCTTCTTGGTCTCGTAGTCGTGCTGCCCCACCTTCGGCCGGAACTTGATCTCTTTGATCGTGATCTGGCTCTGGTGCTTACGCGCCTGCTTCGCCTTGAGCTCCAGCTCGTAGCGGTACTTGCTGTAGTTCATAATGCGGCAGACCGGTGGGTCTGAGTTGGGCGAAACCTCGACGAGATCGAGGCTACGCTCCGCCGCGTAGTCTTGCGCGAAACCTATGGGTTTGATGCCGAGTTGCTCACCGTTCTCGTCGATGAGCCGCACCTGCGACACCGTGATGCCGTCGTTGATGCGTATGCGCGTCTCGCCGGCGCGGTCGCGCGCGAACTTATCTCGTGGCGAAAATGGTCTGGCCATACGAAAAAGGGCTCGCCAACGGCAAGCCCTCACGATCTCCTTTCTCGTGACGGACCCTGTCGACCATCGGAGGCGCAGGGTGGGGTGCTCGCAAGCTCCCTCTTGTGGCGCTGGGCAGTATACAGGAGGAAGCGCCGCCGCGTCGACTTGTTTCCTGGTTGGCTGTAGCATCAGCGCCGATGAGCAAGGTACCCAGGCACTTTCTCGTCGATGCGCGGGGCTCGTCCGATCGCGTCGATCGCACGCTCGTCCAACGCTCCATCGACGACGGCGAGTTCTTCTGGCTCGACCTCCATCAGCCGAGCGCAGACGAGATCGACATGCTCGACGAGCTGTTCGCGCTTCACCCGCTGGCCGTGGAGGACATCTCTCACTTCGGCCAGCGGCCCAAAGTCGACGACTACGACGACATCGCCATGCTCGTCGCCTACGGCGCCAACGGCGACCGCGACGGGCTGGTCGAGGTGCACTGCTTCATCGCGGAGAAGTTCCTGATCACGGTGCATCGGGACGAGTGCCCGCCGTTTGAGGAGCTGCGACTACGAGCCACCCGCGAGCCGTTCCTGCGCCTGCACAACGCGCAACTCCTCCACGCGATCACGGACGCCCTCGCGGACAGCTTCTTTCCCGAGCTCTCACGGCTCGACGACAGAATCGACGCGCTCGAGGCGGCGATGCTCGGTCGTCCGAGCGACGTGCAACTCCAGGAGATCTTCCACCTCAAGCGGCGACTCATCAGCTGGCGCAAGGTGATCACCGCCCAGCGCGATCTGTTCGCGACCCTCGTCGCGGGAGCCGTGGAGCTGCCCGGCGCCAGTGTCGGCAGCGACCGCTACTTCCGCGATGTCTACGATCACCTCATTCGCATCAGCGATCTCGTCGACAGTTATCGCGACCTGCTCTCGGGCGCCATGGACCTCTATCTGTCGACGGTCTCCAACCGCCTCAACGAAGTGATGAAGCGGCTCACGATCGTGGCCACGGTGTTCATGCCGCTCACCTGGATCACCGGCTTCTTCGGCATGAACTTCCCCGCGCTGGTGACCGCCGTCGGCGGCTGGCCGATGTTCATCCTGCTGGGCATCGCGACGCAGGGCGCCGCGGTAGCGGCCATGCTCGTCTACTTCCGGCGCCGCGGTTGGATGTAGCGCGGCCGCGTGCCGCGACCGCGGCGACTCAGCCGCGCAAGTCGCGGCGCGCAAAGAGCACGAACGCAACCGCAAAGGCGGCCGCGGTCACCGCAAGGAGGACCGCGGCGTCCGTCGCGTCGGCGCCATGAGCCAACGGCTGTGCGCCACCGTAGTAGTAGAAGATCGAGCCGCGCTGCAGCGACTCCGTCGACTTGGCGAGCGGCGCCAGCGCGTTCAGCAGGTACGAGGCCAGACCCACTCCGGCGCCGGCGCCCAGCGCCGCTCCTCGGTTTCCCGTCGCCGCACCGACGGCGAACGCGATCGCCGACCCGGTGAGAGCAAGCAAGTACAGGGAGACGTGACCCCTCACAAGCGCACTCATGGGAATGTCGATGTTCGCCAGCCAAACACCGACGGCGAGAGTCGCGAACTGCGCCAGCGTCAGAGCGAAGAGAGCGACCACGAGCACGCCCGCCTTCTCGGCCAGCAGACGGCTGCGCGCAACGGGATACGCGAGGAGGAGGCCGAGCGTGCCTCGCTCCTCCTCCCCGGCGATCTGCGCGGCGGCCACGGCGATGCCGAACGCGAAGAAGACGATCGGCGCCATGAACGAGAAGAGCTCGGCATCCATGAAGCCGAGCGGCGTAGTGAAGCTGGCGCCTTCGCCGAGGAACATCGTCTTGAAGACTTCGGGGAAGATCTCGATGTAGCGCTCCATCTCGGCAGCACCCTCCTGGACCGTCGGAACGAGGAGGATCACGAGCACGGGCATGACGGCCACTCCGACTACCCAGATCGGGAAGGCACGCAGCAGGTCGCGAAGGCCTTTGAGAAACGGGCTACCCAGCATGGCCGTCCTCGCTGTAGTAGGTCAGGAAGACGTCCTCGAGATCTGGTTCGCGAATGGTGAGGTCGACGACCTCGTAGCCGGCCAGGAACTTCACGAGCATATCGGGCGAACCCGGGACGGTGAGATGCACCCGTGTGCCGGCGCGGCCGTCGGCGAGGACAGTCGCTTCAGTCTCGACACTACTGGGTCCGGACAACGAGGCAAACCCGGTCAGCGACACGTCGCCGACCACCACCGCCTCCACCTCGCGCAGCGCGCGGGTCACGATATCCGTGACGCGCTCAACCGCAATGAGCCGCGCGTCGCGTATGAACGCCACCCTGTCGCACGTGCGCTGAACCTCGGGGAGGATGTGCGACGAGAGGAAGATCGTCTGCCCGGCCGCTCGGGCTTCGGCGACGAGAAGGTAGAACTCGTGCTGGACGAGCGGATCGAGGCCAGATGTGGGTTCGTCGAGGATGATCACCTCGGGCCGGTGCATGAGCGCCTGCACCAGACCGAGCTTACGCCGGTTGCCCGACGAGAGCTCGCCGTTGCGCCGCGTGAGGTCGCATTCAAGGCGCTCACAGAGCCTGGTGGCGAAGGCCCAGTCGACTCCGCCGCGCAGATTCGCGAAGTAGCGCAGCGTCTCTTCGCCGGTGAGCCGCGGGTACAAGGACAACTCGCCCGGCAGATAGCCCACACGCCGCCTGATCGCCAGCGAGTCGCGGCGCGCATCGAGTCCGAGCACGCGCGCCCGCCCCTCGGTGGGTCGGATGAGATCGAGAAGCAGCCGAATGGTTGTCGTCTTGCCGGCGCCGTTGGGACCGAGAAACCCGAAGACCTCACCCTGATCCACCGCGAGGTCGAGGCCGAGAATGCCACGATCGCCGGGATACCTCTTGCTTAGACCCTCCGCCGAGATCACCGGCGTCGCATTCGTCATAACAGCTGTCGACCTCCGTGCGGCCGCCGTGCCCTTGCCGCAGAGAGCCTACCCCAGGCGGACCCGTCACAACCGTCGGAGTCAGAGTCCCGCCCAACGACCGAGCCGATCATCGATCTCCATGAACAGCAGTTGCACGACGTCGCACACGACGTCGTCACACGTGCACGCGTATCCATTCAGCGTCGAGGTGCCGACCCCGAGTTCGGCGGCGAGATTGCGCAGCGTGAATGCCCCGGGCCCATGGCGGTCGATGAGGTCCAGGGCCGCGCACGCGATCGTCTCGCGGCTGAGGTGTGTGTAGCCTTGGCCGGCAGGCATGCGGCACCGGATGCGACTCCGCGGGAGAGGATGGTCGCACACCACTGATGATCTTACCGCTCGCGAACGAGCGCCTCGAGATCGTCGAGGAAGCGACGCTGACCAGCAAGGATGGCGTCGTGCGCCGCCGCCAAGGTGAACCAGGCGGCGCGGTCCACCTCCGGGAACGACGCGCGCTCGCCCGAGTGCGGCGGCCACTCCATGGTGAACGGAGTGCTCGACGCCAGTGCCGGATCGCAATCGCCTTCGAGCGCCCAGACGTAGACGATCTTGTGGCCGCGCTGCTTGACGCCGCCGAGGGGCAGGTAGTTCGCCGGCACGGAGAGCGCCAGCGCGTCGGCGTCGAAGCCCGTCTCTTCGCGAAACTCGCGCTTGGCGACGGCAAGCAGATCGGTCGACCCAGCACGCAGACGCGGCTTGACCTTGGCCGGTCGTTGCCACGGCTCCGCCGGCGGTGGCGGCGCGCCGAGCTCGCCCTCCTCCGCCTCACCTTTGGGAATGCTCCAGGCGCCGGCGTCCCGCTTCGCCCAGTACGGACCGCCGGGGTGGACAAGGAGAACCTCGACAGCCGGGACAGATGCATCAGGCTCGCCGGAGACGAGCGCGGCCGCTCCGACGCGGCGGTAGAGCAGGATTCCGGCGCTGATCGCGGGCATGCCCGCAGTATGGCACGGCGTGCGAGCTTGGCACCAGAGCGCGCGGGATCGCAAGAGCGCGCGCAGACGGCGAGGCAGCAAGAACGGGTCGAGGAACGTATTGAAGCTGCTCAATGCGTAGGTTAGACTGCGTGAGCCAAGGAAGTAAGCCGCCCAGCCGTTTCACGGGAGCCGCTCAGATGACCGAGACACAAACCACCGCGCAGTCCGCCCGCCGGCCCAACTCGCGCTGCTGCGATCACGCCGCGCACCCGCAGCGCTCCTACGCCGAGGCGGTCGCCGCGGCCGCCGACTTCGCCGCGCTGGCACACCCCGTTCGCCTCCAGCTCCTCGATGTGCTGGCGCGCAACGGCGGCCGCGTCTGCGTCTGCGACCTCGAGGCGGCCGTCCCGGTGAAACAGCCGACGGTGTCGCATCACCTGCGCCTCCTGCGTGAGGCCGGCCTCGTCGACGTCGAGAAGGCCGGCATCTGGGCACACTACCGCGTCAACGCGGCGGCGCTGGCGGCATTGCACGCCCGCATTGCCGCGACGCTCGGCTCCGCGGCGGCGGCCCTCGACAGCATGGCCGCGACACCCGCTCCGCGCTCTGATCCGGCAACCATCCCCCGCGCTGGTGGATCGTGCTGCCCGTCGCCCAGTGACAGGACGACGCTTCCTCCGCCTCCTACCTCTTACAAGGAGTCACGCCCATGACCGGCAACACGCTCAACCCC
The DNA here is from genome assembly GCA_041393415.1 of Thermoleophilia bacterium. Classification (GTDB taxonomy): domain Bacteria; phylum Actinomycetota; class Thermoleophilia; order UBA2241; family UBA2241; genus CAIXSE01. The sequence continues at coordinate 22,993 of JAWKKE010000004.1, forward strand.
AACGGTGCCTGCTCATGCGCCGACGGTTGCTGTTCCACTCAGCCGCGCACAGCGGCGCCCGCGGATTCTCCCACCGCGGCCACGTCCTACGGCGAAGCCGTACGCGCCACCGTGCGCGAGCGCTACGGTCAGGCCGCTCGCCGCGCCGCCGAGGGCAGTGCCGCGACCTGCGGCTGCGGCACATCCTGCTGCAGCAGCGACAGCGACATGTGGGACCCCATCACGACCGATCTCTACGACGAAGGCGAGACGCTCGGCATCCCCGCCGAAGCGCTGCTCGCCTCGCTCGGCTGCGGCAACCCCACAGCGCTCGCGGCTCTCAACGAGGGCGAGCGCGTCCTCGACCTTGGCTCCGGCGGCGGCATCGACGTACTGCTCTCGGCGCGACGCGTCGGCCCGACCGGCATGGCGTACGGACTCGACATGACCGACGAGATGCTTACTCTCGCCGAGGCAAACAAGCAGCGCAGCGGCATGACGAACGTCGAGTTTCTACGCGGAGAGATCGAGAACATCCCGCTGGCGACGGCGAGCGTCGACGTGATCATCAGCAACTGCGTCATCAACCTCTCAGCCGACAAGCGCCGCGTTTTCGAGGAAGCGCATCGCGTGCTGGCACCGGGCGGCCGGTTTGCCGTCTCCGATGTAGTGCTCGACGGCGAACTGCCGCGCGAGGCACGACGCAGCGTCGCGCTCTTCACCGGCTGCGTGGCCGGCGCGTTGACTCGCGACGACTTCGTGGCGATGCTGCACGAGACCGGCTTTGAGGACGCGGCGGTTGAGCCGACACGCGTGTACGGTCGCGACGAGATCGAAGCTCTGCTCGATGCCGCCGGCCTCGACGCACCCGAGCTCGTGGATCAGATTGCCGGACGCGTAATGAGCGCGTTCATCCGCGCGCGCAAGCCGGTCGACTGACGCTCGACTGACGAGCCGCCGTCGACTGGGCCACCTGGCCGCGGCGACGAACGCCGTGTGTATGAGGCGCGGACGTGGACGATGTCCGCGCCTCATACACCGATGACCTCGAACCCCAGCGCCAGCGCAACTCGCGCCTGCTGATGATCGTGCGTCGCGAACACCAACTCCGGATCGCGGTAGTCGCGCCAGAGAAGCGCCGTAGCGATGTGTATGGCGTCAAGCGTCTTCAGAGGAAGCGGCGACGCATCTCCCGCGCGACGAAGAACAGCGTCCGAAACGGACACGCGTCGGAGCCGGCGCACGTACGCGTGTACGGCGACACGCCTCTCCGCAGCCTCCTCGTCACCGAGCTCGCCGCGATGGAGCAATGCGGCGATACCTCGCAGACACTCCGTCTCAACTAGGCGCGACGCCACCCGTTCCTCGCCCTCCAGCCGAGGTTCAAGTGTGTCCGGCTGGCCCAGGACGAACCGCAGCAGCACGGAAGAGTCGACGTAGACGGTCACTACGCCGCGCCGCCATCGCCCAACTTCGCTCTCCTGGCAACGCCCTGACGATTGCTCCCGGGTTCGTCTGCACGACCACGAGGCACCGCAGCCCCGTCTGGAGCGCTGCAATGGCCTTTGTCGCGACCGGCGGAGATGGTCTCTGCCAGACGGTTATCGCGATCGTGACGATCCTCACGCAGCAACGCCACGACGTCGACCTCGTGGCCAATGGGAGGCAGCGAAGCCGCAACCTCGCCCCACGTGGCAGGATCCTCTGTGGGCTCGACCACCTCAAGCGGATCGAACGGCGCCGAGCCGTGTGGGCCGAGCACGGCGACCGGCACGTCGTGGCTTGTGACCGTGAACGACTTTCCGGCGCGCACCTCGCGCAGGTAGTAGCTGAGCTTGGCTTTGAGTTCCGCGACCGTCACGCTTTCCATAGTCACAGTATGACTATAACTAGTCACGACGACAATGTGGTGCGAGGCGCCGACGGCTGGCCGCACCCCGCGCTCCCACCCTGCCCTGCTCGTGTAGTGCGGACGGCTCGTCTCCGAGCGGCTCGGCCCCAAGCGGCGCCGTTCTGGACCTTGCGCGATCGGCGTCGCTCACGCCTTAGCCGGCAGACGCCGCTCGCGCACCTCCGTCGCGATCTGCGCCACGACGTCGGCGAGCGGCACGGAGCCCTTCTGCTCGCCACGCTCGCGCACGGCCACTTCGCGCGTCTCGGCCTCCTTGTCGCCGACGACGAGCAAATACGGCACCTTCTGCAGCTGACCGTCACGGATGCGCTTACCCATCGATTCGGGGCGATCGTCTACCTCGACACGCAGCCCGGCCTCAGCGAGCGCCGCCGCCACCTCGTGCCCGTACTCCGCATGCCGATCGGCGATCGGGATGATGAGCGCCTGCACCGGCGCCAGCCAGGTCGGCAGGTTGCCGCCGTAGTGCTCGAGCAGGATGCCCATGAAGCGCTCGATGCTGCCCAGCAGGGCGCGATGGACCATGACAGGCCGATGCTCTTCGTTGTCGGCCCCGGTGTAGGTGATATCCAGCCGCTCCGGCATGGCGAAGTCGACTTGAATGGTGCCGCACTGCCAAGTGCGGCCCATGACGTCGCGGATGTGGAAGTCGATCTTGGGGCCGTAGAAGGCGCCGTCGCCGGGGTTGAGCTGATACGGCAACGGCGCCCCATCGGGCGTGCGTTCAGCGTCGAGGACGCGGGTGAGCACGCCTTCCGCGGTGGCCCACATCTCGTCCGAACCGATGCTCTTCTCTGGCCGCGTGCTCAGCTCTACCTTGACGTCGTCGAAACCGAAGGCGGCGTAAATGTGATGCATGAAGCGCACGACGCCGCGGACCTCGTCCTCGAGCTGCTCCGGCGTGCAATAGATGTGGGCATCGTCCTGCGTGAAGTAGCGCACGCGGAAGAGGCCGTGCAGCACGCCGCTCATTTCGTGACGATGCACTTGACCGAGCTCGGCCATCCGCAGTGGCAGGTCGCGGTAGGAGCGCCGGCGGCTCTTGTAGACCAGCAGGCCGCCGGGGCAGTTCATCGGCTTCACCGCAAACGGCTGCTCGTCGATCTCGGTGAAGTACATGTTGTTCTTGTAGTTCTCCCAGTGGCCCGAGCGCTCCCAGAGCTCGCGACGCAGGATCTGCGGCGTGCGGATCTCCTCGTAGCCGGCCTTGACGTGCTCGCCGCGCCAGTAGTCGAGGATCGCGTTCCAGATGCGCATGCCCTTGGGATGAAAGAACGGGAAGCCCGGTCCCTCCTCGTGGAAGCTGAAGAGGTCGAGGTCGCGACCGATGCGGCGGTGATCGCGCTGGCGGGCGAGCTCGAGCGCGGCGAGATGAGCCTCGAGCGCCTCTTTGGTCGCGAAGGCGGTGCCGTACACGCGAGTGAGCATCTGGTTCTTCTCGCTGCCGCGCCAGTAGGCGCCCGCTAGACTGGTGAGCTTGAAGGTGCCCTTGCCGATGCGGCCCGTGCTCGGCAGATGCGGGCCGCGGCAGAGATCGACGAAGTCGCCCTGGGTATAGACGCTGATGGTGGGAACCGCCGCCCCCTCCGCCTCGGCGGCGGCAACGAGATCCTCGATGAGCTCGACCTTGTACGGCTGGTCGAGCCCGGCGGGCAGACCGGAGGCGACCGTGCCGGTCTCGCCGGCCCCAAACACCGCTAGCGCCTCGTCGACGGGCAGTTCGTAGCGGGTGACGGTCAGGTTCTGGCTCACGATGCGCGCCATCTCCTTCTCGATCGCGACGAAGTCGGCGTCCGTGAGCGGCTGCGGCAGTTCGAAGTCGTAGTAGAAGCCGTTCTCGATGGTCGGGCCGATCGCGTACTTGGCGCCCGGGAAAAGCCGGGTGATCGCCTGCGACATGAGGTGCGACACGGAGTGGCGCAGCACGTCGAGCGCGTCCGGATCGTCGCTCGTCAGGGTCACGACGGCGAGCTGGTCGCCCTCGTGCAGCGGCGCCGAGAGATCGACGAGGCGGGCGGCATCGGCGGCCCCCGCCGCTCCCCCGCCCCCCGCCCCGGCCGGCGTGACACGCGCCGCGATCGCGGCTTTCGCCAGTCGCGGCCCGATCGCCGCCGCCGCGTCGCGCGCCGAAGCGCCGTCGGCGAGCTCGAGTGGAGTTCCGTCCGGGAGGGAAACGCGAAGGGTCATGAGACCGGTCCTTTCTGGGCGCGCCCGCGCACATTACGGGGGCTGGTGACCGCGGCATTCTATCAGGAGGAGCGACGCTCGCGGCGTGACTCCCACACAGCATCATCGCGGCGGCCGGCATCGCCGAAACGCCCGTCGACAGACGTGTATGATGTCCCGCGATCACCCACGCTGCCGCGCCCGGCGCGGCGTCCACGCGGGAGGCTCCGGCTGTGGCAGTGGCGACCGGCGCCGCAGAGGCGCGCGCACCCATGACTGAGGCGGCAATCGAGATCCGCGGTCTGCGCAAGCAGTACGGCCGCATCACCGCGCTCGACGACCTGAACGTGACACTGCCCCGAGCCGCCGTAGGCCTGCTCGGGGCCAACGGCGCCGGCAAGACCACCCTGCTGCGCGTGCTGCTCGGGCTCACGCCGCCCACGCGCGGCAGCGCCCACGTGCTCGGTCGCGACACGCGCACGCAGAGCATCCAGATCCGCGAACGGGTCGGGTTCATGCCGGAGTCGGACGTCCTGCCCTCATCGACTACCGCCGCCGACTTCGTCGGTCACATGGCGCAGCTGAGCGGGCTGCCGGCGCGCGCCGCCAGGCAACGGGCCGCCGACGTGCTCTACCAGGTCGGGCTCGACGAAGAGCGCTACCGGCTCATCCAAGGCCTCTCCACCGGCATGAAGCAGCGCGTCAAGCTCGCACAGGCGATCGTCCACGACCCCGATATCGTCTTCCTCGACGAACCAACGATCGGCATGGACCCGCAGGGTCGCGACGACATGCTCGCGCTCATCGATCGCATCTACCGCGGCCTCGGCATCGCCGTCGTCGTCTCGTCGCATCTCCTCGAGGACATCGAACGCGTCTGCGACTACGTGATGATCATCGACGCCGGCAAGCTCGTCCTCGCGCAGCCAATCGGTCACAAAGGCACGGAACCTGGCGACTTGCGCGTGCGCGTGACGGGGAACCCGGACGTGTTCATCCAGCACCTGGCGGCGGCCGGCGTGCAGGCGGCCCACGCGGGCCTGCACGAGATGACGACCAGCGACGAGCTGATCGTGCGCCTCGCCGACGAGCGCGTCTACGACATCGTGCGTGACACGGCGGCCGATCTCGGCATGGGACTCCGCTCCCTGCGCACCACCGCGCGGTCCCTCGAAGACATCTACCTCGGCCAAGTGCACGCGACCACCGGCGAGTATCTGGAGCCGAATCAGACGACGGAAGGGCCGCAGCATGGCGCCTGAGGTCAACCCACAGCCAGCGGCGCCCCAGAGCGTGCCGTCACCCGCCTACGGCGAGGTCTACGATCGCGGCTACGCGCACTACGAAGGCGCGCGCCTCGGCCGCCGCCAGGCGTTCCGTGCGCTCGTGCGCTACTCGGCCGGCCGTGCGCTCGGACGGCGCAAGAAGTGGACGTCCAAGATCATCCCGTTCGCCCTCTACATCATCGCCGCCGGCATGACGGCGATCATCGTCGGCATCCAGGCGTTCGTCGGCCGCTTCTCCGGCGAACAGGTGCTCGGCTACGCGCAGTTCTTCGGTTTCATCTTCATCATTGAAGGGTTGTTTGTGGCGACGATCGCGCCGGAGATGCTCTGTCCGGACCGGCGCGAGAACGTGCTCACGCTCTACTTCTCGAAGGCGATCACGCGGCTCGACTACGTGCTCGCCAAGCTCACCGCCGCGGCGCTGCTCACACTGACGATCTCGTTCGTCCCTGCGGCGCTCCTCTGGCTCTTCTTCAACCTGCTCGCCGACTCGCCACTCCGCGCGCTCGGCGACAACATCGCCGATCTCGGCAGAATCGCCATCATCGGCGGTCTCATCGCGCTCTATCTGGGCGCCATCGGCATGGCGATCGCCTCATTCACCGGCCGCAAGGCGATCGCGGTTGTCGCCATCATCGTCGGCTACATCGTCACCGAAGCGATCGTCAACTCACTGGCGCAAGCGCTCGCCGACAACCCCATCGCCGACTGGATCACCTTCCTCAGCCCGGCCGTGATCATCAACAGCCTGGCGCAGTCACTCTTCCCCTTCGACAACGGCCTGGAACTGGCGTTCCACTGGTGGGCGTATGCGCTGGGGATGCTCGCAACCATCGCCGTGGCTACCGGTATCACGGTATGGCGTTACCTACCGGAGCGCTGACGTGAACGAGGGGCACAGCACACAGGACGCGCCAGCGCTGCCGGGCCTTGCGGCCGGCGTACAGCCGACAATCCTCTTGCTCGGCGTGTCGAAGTGGTTCGGCGACATCGTCGCCGTCTCGGACGTCTCGTTTGGCGTCGCCGCCGGCGCCACGGGCCTGCTCGGGCCGAATGGCGCCGGCAAGTCCACCCTCCTCAAGATGATGGCCGGCCTCCTCAAGCCGTCGAGCGGCACAGTCCGCATCAACGACCATGCCACGCGCGGCAAGAACACCGTCTACCACCAGTTCGGTCTGGTCCACGAATCCGAGACGGTCTACCCCTTCCTCACCGGGCGCGAGTTCGTACGCCTCAACGCCACCCTACAGGGGATGCGCGACGTGGACCGCTCGACGGCCTGGGCGCTCGACCTGGTCGAGATGGGCGGCGCCGCCGATCGTAAGATCGGCGGCTATTCCAAGGGCATGCGCCAGCGCATCAAAGTGGCGGGAGCGCTCGTGCACAACCCCGAAGTGCTGCTCATGGACGAACCGTTGAGCGGCATGGATCCGGCTCAGCGAGCGCACATGATCGATCTCATCCGCGAACTCGGCGAGACGAAGACCGTCGTCGTATCGTCGCACGTGCTCGCCGAGGTCGAGCGTTTCGCCGCCAACATCCTCGTGATCATCAACGGCAAGCTCGCGGCGGCCGGCGACTACCGCGTGATCCGCGACAAGATGGATGAGCACGACCACACCATCCGCATTCGCACCGACAAGGCAAGGACGCTGGCGGCGTACCTCGTGTATCAGCCGGCGACCCGCTCCGTGAAGGTCGCCGGCGAGGACCTCATCCTGGCGGAGACGAGCGACGCGCGAGCTTTCGCGGCCGCACTGCCCGCGCTCGCCAAACACGCCAACGCTCGGATCCTCGAAGTGCAACCCACGGATGAGTCGCTGCAATCGGTGTTTGCCTATCTGGTGCGGCGATGAGCGGGGTGACCTACCGATGACGCCACGTCCGCGCACCGTACACCCTCTCCCGGTCGCCCGCCTCACGCTGCGTCAGTTCGTCGGCGGCAAAGCCGTGCGCGTCGTCGTCGCGTTGGCGCTCCTGCCGCTCGTTTTCGCCCTCATCTATCTCCTGCGTCCGGAGATCGAGTCGCCGACGACCTTCCTCGGCGAGATCGTCTATCTCAACCTGATGATTCCAACGCTCATGCCGCTGACGGTACTCGTACTCGCCACCGGCGCGCTGGGCCACGAGATCGAGGATCGCACGCTACACTACCTGACACTGAAGCCGATCAGCCGGCTGCAGATCGTGCTCGAGAAGTTCCTCGCCAGCTTCCTCGTGTCCGGCGTGTTGCTCATGATCGGCATCACCCTCACGTACGCGGTCGTGATGCGCGGCGACGCCGGCAGCGAGCTCCGCTTGCTGGTAGCCATGCTCGTCTCCGCCCTCGTCGCGGCACTCGCCTACGCCTCAATCTTCCTGCTCGTGAGTCTGCTCGTTTCGCGCCCTCTGCTCGTGGCACTCGTGTACTCGCTGCTCTGGGAGAGCCTCCTGGGCCGCTTCGTCCCGGGCCTGCGCTACGTGAGCATCCGCCATTTCGTCTCGTCGGTGTTCGTCGACATCGCCGACGACTCACGCCTCGCGGTCGCCCACGCGACGGGACTGTGGGCAGCGCTGGCGACGCTGGGCATCGCCGTCGTCGTTGCCCTCGCCCTGGCGACCTGGCGGTTGCGCACGATGAATCTGAACTAGCGGCGCTTCACCGCGGCACGCTCGCCTCCCAGCCGCTGAACGGCAGGTGGCGGCTCCGAACGGGTATTAGGCATCTACGACCATGGCCATCGCTATGGAAGGAGATGAGCACGATGGCATTCGCACCGACTCAGTCCGGAACGGCCACCATCCTGGTCGCCTACGCCAGTCGCTACGGCTCCACCCGTGAGGTCGCGGAAGCCGTGGCCGACACGCTGCGCGAACAGGGCGCCGCGGTCGATGTAGCGCCGGCCAAGGACGCCACCGTCTTCGCCGGCCACGGCGGCGTCGTCCTCGCCACGCCCTTCTACATCGGCTCGATGCTCAAGGATGCGGCGCACTTCCTCGAGCGTAACCGCGCCGCGCTCGAGCACCTCCCCGTCGCCGTGCTCACGTGCGGCCCAATCAGCGCCGAGGAGGACATGACGGCGGCACACCAGCAGCTCGACGAGGCGCTCGCGAAGCTCGAATGGCTGCACCCCGTCGCCGCCGAGATCTTCGTCGGCAAGTACGACCCTCACCATCTACGAATGACGGACAAGGTGATCGCGGCACTCCCGGCGAGTCCACTCCATGGAGTCGAGACGCACGACGACCGCGACTGGGCGGCGATTCGGGCGTGGGCGGCGACGCTGCCCGACGCCATGCACCTCGCCGCCTAGCCTAGTCGAACAGCCATATCCGAACGTTCCATCTGACCGGCGCCCCGACCGCCGATATCTGCTTTGCCCAGACCCGCGTCAGAGGATTGGGCGAGATTGAGGCGCAAGGGTCCGCATAAGAACAGCGCATAGGGCGACCGCGAGCCGCTTCTCAACGCGCACCCTGGTGCAGCTCGCCCTCACGGCGGTGATCGCCGCAGTCCTCTTCGCCATCCCGCTCTCCGTGCTCTACTGCAGCGCGAGGACGCTGCTCATCCATGAGGCGGGTCGCGAGACGTCCAGCTCGGCCGCTACCGTCGCGGCGTTTCTCGAGGAGGACATCGCCGACTTCGTCTTGACGGAGAGGTAACTCTCAGACAGCGAGATCGCCTACGTCCTCGACGGCGAGGACCCGAGTACGTAACGCATCTCATCGACGCCACACGGCGGGGCACGGGCTTCAGCTTCATGATGATCGGCATCGACAACCTGCCGGAGGCTGATCGTGCCCAAGCACGCGCTATCGGCGAGCGCCATCGAGCGCGCCGACCGCGCTCTCTACCGCTATAAGGTGCTGGGTCGCGACAGAATCACGGTCTTCGACGAATGCTCGGATTAGTGTGGTGGCGGCTACGCCGCCTCTTGCCGGCGCAACCGCCACCACACAAGGCCATACGCAAGCGCCGCCCACGCGAGCAGGATGACGTACGAGAGCCATGTGCGTGCGAAGATCGCCTCGCCGGCGAACGCGTTGATGCCGAGGCGCATCGTCTGCGACGTCGGAAGAACGAAGAGAACGGCGTTGACGACCGGCGGCGTCGACAGCCCGATAGTGATCGACGGCGCGAGCAGCGGCAGAATCACGAGGCCGCTCCACGTGTTGAGCTGCGCCTGAGTCTTGAACGCGCCGCCGAGCAAGAGGCCGAGGCCGACGAGCACCACGGCACTCACGACGAATGCGGCGACGAAGGCGACCGGATCGCTCGGCGCCGACCTGGTCACCACGAGCATCAGCGGCACCGCGAACACGCAGTACGTCAGACCGAAAAGGGCCTTGGCGACGATCACCTCGGCGTGCGAGGCAACCAGCGTGAGCGCCTGCAGCGTACGCTTCTCGGTCTCCTCCGTGATGGTGGCGGGCAGAGCATAGGCGGCGATCATGCTCAGCATCAAGATGAGCGCGACCAGCACAAAGACACGCCGCACTCCAAGACTCGCGACGGCGGCCTCGGTGCTCCCCGACTTCTGCGGCACGGCGACACGCTCGATGCTCACCGACGGCTGCCGGCCGGCCATCGCCTCGGTCACGCGATCGACGATGGCGGCGACGTAGTCACCGCCGTACGACGGCGACGCGGGGAGAACGACCTTCAGGGTCGGCGAGCGGCCGGCCGTGAGATCGGCGTCGAAGCCGGCGGGGATCACGAACCCCGCGTCGATCTCCTTATCGGCGATCTGCGCGTTGAGCGTCGCCTCGTCGGCAATGGTGTCGACGCTCAACGCCAGCGCCTGATCCGTCGCCGCGACAATCGCCGCCGGCAACTCCGAGGGCGCGGCGGCAACCACGCCGAGCGTCGCCGTGAGTCGCGCGTCGTCCTGAAACATGAAGCTGTAGAGCACGCCGAGCAGAAGCGGCATCAGGAGCGCCATCAGCAAGCGTGAGTCGCGCAAGGCGTCGCGGATGTCCTTGCGATAGATCGCGGCGATGCGCGCGATACTCACAAGCTCCTCCCCGCCAGACTCACGAAGACATCTTCGAGCGTGCCCTCGTGCGAGTGCACGGTGAGCACCTCGCCCGACGTCATCCACTGGGCGAGTCGTTGCGCATCGCCGGCATCGTCGAGGCGCAGACGATGTTCGCTGCGGTCACGCAGCAGCACAGTAGCCGCGCGTTCGCCGTAGCGCAGCTTGAGCTCACGCGGCGTGTCCAGCGCCACGATCTGCCCAGCGGAGAGAAAGGCCACTCGATCGCAGAGGTCGTCCGCCTCTTCCATGAAGTGCGTCGTCAAGAAGACGGTGTTGCCTTTGCGCGCGTGCTCGCGGATGATCGCGCGCACCTCACGCGCGGACGACGGGTCGAGGCCACGTGTGGGCTCGTCGAGAAAGAGCACGCGCGGGTCGTTGACGAGAGCGCGCGCTACGAGCAGCCGCTGCTTCATGCCGCTCGAGTACGTCTTCACCTTGCGGTCTGCCACCTCGGAGAGCTCCACACGCGCGAGCAACTCGTCCACCTTGGCTTGGGGCGCGCCGTAGAGCTTGACGAAGATCTGCAGATTCTCGCGCCCCGTCTGGCGCTCGTAGAGATTAGGCTCCTCGAAGACGAGATTGATGAGCGGCTTGACCCGCTCGGCATGAAGCGCCACATCGTGACCGGCGACGAACGCGCGGCCGCCTGTCGGCCGCGCGCGACCGGTCAGCATACGGATCGTGGTGGTCTTGCCGGCGCCGTTGTGCCCGAGGAAACCGAGGATCTCGCCCTCGGCGACGGTGAAGGTGATGCCGGCAACCGCACGCACATCGCCGTAGGTCTTAGAGAGATCCTCAACGGCGATGATCGCGCCATCGCGTGCGCTGGCGCGACGATCAGTCACGCGCGGCCCCGCTGGGTTTGCCCGGCGCGATCGATCCCATGCCACTCGTCTCAGCTCTCCTCGCCATGATCGCCCGCCCGGCGGCGGCGCGTACCCGTGTCACGGGCGTGCCGACGCAGCGCGTCCCTCAGAATCCACTCTACCTGAGCGTTGACACTGCGCAAGTCGTCGGCTGCCCAGTGCTCGATCTCGGCCCAGACACCTGGGTCGACGCGCAACAGGTACTGTTTGCGCTGCGCCACGATCTACCGTCCCGGAGAGCAATACGTCGGCGGCGGATTCCTTCGTGACGGCAGCCTCACTGATACAGCGTGCCGGTATTGACGACAGGAGTCACCTGAGTCTCGCCGCAGAGCACGACCATGAGATTGCTGATCATCGCCGCCTTGCGCTCCTCGTCGAACTCGACGACATGCTTGTCGCTGAGGTCGTTGAGCGCCATCTCCACCATGCTCGTGGCGCCCATGACGATCTTGCGACGAGCGGCGATGACAGCCTCGGCCTGCTGCCGGCGGAGCATCGCCTGAGCTATCTCGGGCGAGTAGGCGAGATGTGTGAGGCGGGCCTGCTCGACAATCACGCCCGCCTGAGCCAGGCGCACCCCGAGCTCAGCTCGCAGCGCCTCAGAGACCTCGTCGACGTTGCCCCGCAGGGTGATCTCGTCCTCCCGACCCTCCGGTGACTCACCCGAATCGTAGGGATAGGCCGTAGCGAGATGACGAACCGCAGTCTCGCTCTGCGTCGCCACATACTCCTCGAAGTCGTCAACGTCAAAGACTGCCTTGACAGTGTCTTGCACGCGCCAAACGACCACGGCGGCGATGTCGACCGGATTGCCGCGCTTATCGTTGACCTTCAGCTTGTCGCCGTTCAGCGTACGAGCCCGCAGCGAAATCTTGTAACGCTTGAGCTTCTTGGGCTGCGCCTGCGCCTGTTCGCCTTCCTTCTTGTTGCGCGACTGCGTCCAGACTGACTGGCCGGTGGACTGCGTCGCCGGCCCGTTGCTGAAGAAGGGATTGCCCCAATGAAAACCGACCGCGCGCGCCGTGCCCTTGTAGTCGCCGAAGAGGATCAGGACGCGCGCTTCGTTGGGCTGCAGCGTGAAGAAGCCCGGAGAGGCGAGGATGCCGAGGAAGAGCGCGAGAATTCCTGCCGCGAGCACCCACCAACTGGATGTCGCGCCGGCGGCAGGCGCGGCGAGGGCGTAGATGTGCCAGATCATGAGCGCCACACCGCCGACGTAGAGCAAGATGGTGATCGGCAGCATGACCCAGCCGCTCATCACGCGCGCCTCTCGCTCAACTGTGGGGGACTTGGCGGTTTCTCGCGTACTCTGCGCAGACATGCCTGCACCTCCTGAGATGGCGGTGCCGGCTGCTCTGGATGGACGCCCCGCCGTCGGTCCTGGTCATCACCATGACATGATACTGATATGATATCATTTCAGTAGCACACTGGCAAGCGTTGAGTGGCCAGTACGACGAGGGGCCGGTGGGACGTCGTCCCGCCGGCCCCTCGTTCACAACGAGTGCTGGTGGCGCTACTTGCCGCTCGGTGGCTGCGTGCCCAGCGGGGGCACCGGCATCGCCGGCGGCGCCAAGGTGTACGGCGCTGAGGGCGGCGACGGCATCGCCGGCGCGGGCGAAGCCTCCGGCATCGGCGTACCGGGGAACTCCTGCTGCTGCGCCGGCGCCGATTGAGGCTGCGCGGCCGGTTGCGGAGCCGGTTGCGCCACAGGTGGCTGGGGCTGCGACGGAGCCGGTTGCGTCTGTGGCTGCGGCTGCGGCGGAGCCGGTTGCGTCTGCGGTTGCGGCGCGGCTTGCTGCGGCTGCGGCGGAGCCGGTTGCGATGCGGCAGGCCGAGGCTGCGGGACGGAGGGTTGCGGACTCATGGTCGCCGGCCGGGCGCTAGGCGTGGCCGGCTCTCCTCCGACAGACGGCGCCGGCGGTTGCGTCGCGGGGGCCGGTGGCCGCATGGCGGGCATCCCGGAGGCGACACCTGTGGCCGTGCGCACGACGGGGCCGCTCGGAGCCGACATCTGCTGGCCCGACGGCGCCGGGTTCGGCGGCAGCGCCGTCGCCGACGACCAGTCAAGGCTCCCAGACGACTCGGGTTGAATCCACGTGGGGGTACCAGACGGACCTGGGGCCGGGGCGCTCGGAGCAGGGCCACCCGGGGCCGGCGTGCCCCAGCTCGGCGGCGCCGGCGGCGTCCCGGTCGGCCCCGTCGTGGCCGCCCAACCGCCCGGGCCACCCATGCCGCCGTCCATGCCACCGGATGCGCCGTACGACGTCGTACCGCCCAGATACTGCGCGCTACCGAAGCCGAGGATCGGCGCGAAGATGAACGTCAGGAAGGCCAGGCCGATGCCGGTGCCCACGCCCTTCCCGAATGCCTTCGCCATGTCGATGCTCAGGATGATGAAGAGCACGAAGGCGCCCAGCGAGAGAAGCCACCCCAGAATCGGAATCCAAGAGAGAAGAGCGCTGGCGAGGATCACCCAGAAGTACCACTTCGGTCGACCGACTATGTCGACCCACACCCAGATGTTGTAGAAGGGCACGATCGCTGCCCATCCTGGCCTGCCGGCCTTGGCGTACATCTTCCACAGGCCGGCGACGGCCACAATCGCCAGCGCAAGGGCCACCACCATGTAGACAAGCATGAAGGTCGTCGATACGCCATCGTATTGATACTGGTACTGATACTCGTTCATGCGCTACCCCCACTGCTTGCCACACGTCCGGCGCGTCCGATTGCGGCCGCGCGTCAACCGCACTCCTGGCGCCAGTATCGGCAGCCTCGAGAATCTCTGAAGCAGACAGGGAACGCGGCGCGGCCGCGGACGAAGCCAACGGCCGCGCCGCGAATCGACTCAGCGGCGCAGCAACGAGCCGAGGATGCCGCGCGTGATTTCGCGACCGAGTTGGCTGCCGGCAGCGCGCGCGAGGCTCTTCGTCATCGCCTCGAGCGTACTGTCGTTCCCGCTCGAGCGACGGTTGGAGTGGCCGCTCGCGCCACCGGTGGACCGCTCACTGGAGCGTGAACTACGTGGCAACGGCGGCGCAGGCGGCAGGTCTGGGACGTTTGCCGAGGAGCGCTTGGGCCGCTCGACCGGCCGCGTCCGCCCCTCGGCTTCTACGGCCGCGGCGGCAGCGCCCAGCGCTTGCTGCTCCGCCGCCTGTGCGGCCTGGGCCCGCGCCAGAAGCACCTCTTCCGCCGACTCGCGGTCCACGACCTGCTCGTAGTGCCCTGCGACAAGTGAGCCGGCCATGACCTGCCGGCGTTGCTCCGCCGAGATCGCGCCGATGTGACCGTGCGGCGGCACCACGAAGGCCCGCTGCACCATCGTAGGGCTGCCGTCGGCCTCAAGGAGCGACAGAAGCGCCTCGCCGACGGCGAGATCCGTCACAGCAGTCTCAACGTCAACTTCAGGGTTAGGTCGGAACGTCTCCGCCATCGCTCTCACGGCCTTCTGCTCGCGCGGCGTGAAGGCACGCAGAGCGTGCTGCACTTTGTTGCCGAGCTGACCGAGCACAGCATCGGGAATGTCGACCGGATTCTGGGTGACGAAGTAGACACCCACACCCTTACTGCGAATCAGGCGCACGACTTGCTCGATCTTCAGGAGCAGCGCCGGCGGCGCGTCCTTGAAGAGCAGGTGCGCCTCATCGAAGAAGAAGACGAGCTTCGGCCTGGGCAAATCGCCCGCTTCGGGCAGGCGCTCGAATAGCTCACTGAGGAGCCACAGCAGAAGCGTCGAGTAGACCTGCGGCGAGAGCATAAGCTTGTCCGCGGCGAGGATGTTGATGAAACCACGGCCACTGACGTCGGTCTGCATGAGATCGAAGAGGTCGAGGGCGGGCTCACCGAAGAACTTGTCGCCGCCCTGTTCCTCCAGAGCGAGGAGCGCCCGCTGAATGGCACCGATGGAGGCGGGCGCCACGTTGCCGTACGTAGTCCCGATCGTCGTGGCGTTGTCGGCGACGTACTTCAGCATGGCTCGCAGGTCGTCCATGTCGAGCAGAAGAAGCCCGTTGTCGTCGGCGACGCGGAACGTGACCGCGAGAACGGCTTCTTGGATCTCGTTGAGGTTGAGCATGCGCGCCAGAAGCAGCGGGCCAACCTCGGAGACCGTCGTCCGTACCGGGTGACCGAGCTCACCAAAGACGTCCCAGAACGTCACCGGCGAGCCTTCGAACACCCACGGCTCCAACCCCAGCGTCGCGATCCGCTCGGCGACGCGACTGTTGCCGCCGCCTGGCTGCGACACGCCCGACAGGTCGCCCTTGATGTCCGCGACGAAGACCGGCACGCCGATTCGGCTGAAGGCCTCGGCCAAGACCTGAAGGGTCACTGTCTTGCCGGTCCCCGTGGCCCCCGCGACGAGTCCGTGTCGGTTCGCCATGTGCGCAAGGAGATGGAGATCGCCGGTGTTCTTGGCGATCAGCATGCCGTCCTGGAGTTCAGTCATTGCGGGCGCCTCCTCGTGGTCCGCGGCTGCGAAGATTCAATTGAGCGTAGCGACGGGGATCGCGAACCGGCGAAGCAGCGGCGACCCGGCGATGCCGCTCTCCAGATCGCCGGGCGACGGCGAGCCATCGGCGGCGTGTGTCACGGCGACGAGGCCGAGCTCCTCGAGCGGGTACAGGATTCTGCCGCGCAGCGCAACACCGAGTCGCTCACGCGCAGCTTCAGGCGAACCCTCCTGCCAGCGCACCGGATCTACGGTTAGAGCGTCGACGACGTCGCCGATCGTCAAATCGCCGGCCTCAAGACGCAGCCGCCAGAGCAGCGCGGGGACGGCGGCCTGAAGCACAGGGTCCGCCGAGTAACGATCGAAGCGCGCCAGCTCGGTCTGAACGAAGTAGGCCAGGAAGAGGGCGAGAAAGAACTCCCCTTCGTGGCCCTCGCCGAGCAGATCGTGCGCCCTGCGCGTAGCGTGAAAGGCGCTCCGGTAGAGACGCAGCAGGCCACCGTTCTCGAGCGCGGTGCGCAGGAGATGGAGCCCGAGCACATCGGGTTCCTCCTGCACGCGCCGTACGTAGCGCACGATGTCTGGAGGCTCGGGCTGCCAGAGCATCTCGGCGGCCGCCCGTTCCACGAACTGCGGAGCAAGCAGCCCGAGCGTCTTCGTCGCCGGAATGGGCGCGGCGCTCGCGGCGGCAAGTAAGTACCGCGCATTGAAGTAGGCTCGCACGCCCGTGAGCTCGTCGGCGCGAAGCGTGTCCGTGAGGACGAGTGGCCCGAAGGCACGCATCAGCCCACGATCGCCGCGTCGGAGCCGGGAGGCCCATCGTCGCCCGGCGACGGCGGCTCGACGGCACCGGCGGCGCCGTCGCCGGTGGACTTGCCGTTTCCCTTGCCCGCGCTGCCCTTCGTGGTACCGATGCCCTTCCCCGCGTCACGTCTCTCCGCCTTCTCGGCCGTGCCTTTGCCGTTCTCGGTCGGCGCAAGAGTCGACTTCGTGCGCCTCTTGGCGCGCGGCTTGGCGGACGCCGGAACTGGCCGCGGCACGGGAATGAAGCACACGCCGAGGCCGTCGCGACGCAAGGTGACGATGGCGACGGTCGGCTGCGGGTCTCCTTCCTCGGGGGCAGTCGCCGAGCCGGGATTGACGTGGAGGACGCCGTCCTCCCAGAAGAACCCCGGCTCGTGCAAGTGGCCGGTCACGATGAGGCGTACCCCGTCGCGATAGGCGCCGGGGATGTAGCGTTTCGCCGCCTTCGGCTTGTGGATGACGAAGACGCGCACCCCGGCGATCTCGACTGTTGCCTGCGTAGGCAACGATGCCGCCAATCGACCGCTGTCGGCGTTTCCGCTGATGGCGGTGACGGGTGCGATCTTCTCGAGCTTATGCAAGACGGCACGCTTGCCCACATCACCGGCATGGATGATGTGGACGACATCGGCGAAGATTGCCGGCACGGCCGCCGAGAGCACCCCGTGAGTATCGGCGATCACGCCGATCGCAAGCGGCGCAGGAGCAGGTGCCGAGGCGGCATTCTTCATGGCGGCAGCGTACCACGGATTGGGTGTACCATCCGCGGGCGATGAGTCTTTTCACGCGAGCATTCAACAAGGTTGGGGGCTACGATCGTCTCGCCACCTCGTTCCCCGGCGGACCCGAGCCGCCGGGCCTGCGGTGGGAACGGCAGTGCGTCCAGTTCGGGCGCGGAGTGCGCTACGACTGGTGCGTGACGATCGTCGTAACGCAGACCGGCGTGTGGCTACAGGCACGGCCGCCGGCTCAGGGCGTGCAAGCAGCGATCTTCCTTCCCTGGCGAGCGATCAGTGCGGCACGCCCCGTACGTCTCTACTGGCGCAGCGCGGTGCAGCTCACCTGCGGCGCTCCCGCCGTTGGCGAGATCACCGTCTTTCAGCCGGTCTGGGACGCGGCGGCACCGTATTGGTCGGCAGCGCGCGAGTACGGCGGCTAGGCCTCCAAGGTCTCCACCGGCGCAGGCTCACGCTGCTTCCACTTGAGTCCCGAGAAGGTGACGCTGTAGTCCGTGATCGGCGACTGCCGAACGACCTCGTCGTGGACCGGTTGCGCGATGCTCTCCAAGAGCTGCTCCTGGAGCTTCTCGACGAATTGCTGGAGAACATCCGTCTGTGGCTCATCCAAAGCGGAGATGTCGAACTCCTCCGGCATCTGCACACGCAGGTTCAGGTCGATGTCCAGTTCCTCGGGCACCGTCCGCACGGCCTTCACGGTAAGCGTGCCGTCGTGGGTGCTCAGACCCCAGGCTGACTCAACAAGAGCCGTCGTGACCGCCTCGCTGCGCTCGTCGACGCCGGCCAAGTACTCCACCGGGTCCACAGGGTCGGCGAGCTTCAGGTCGCGCTCGTACTCCACATAGAGCTCCCACACGAGACGCTCGAGCTCCGCGTCGGGAGCCACCACCGGCAGACCCATCTCGATGGCCTCATTGCGACCGATGGCGTGGCCGTGGGCGTAGGTGCGCTCGGCCAGCGTATCGATCAGCAGATGGTTGCGTTGATCGTCGAAGGGCAGCTCACGACTCTCGAGCAGCTTTTCGGCGACCGAGCGGATGTGCGAGTGCGTGCGGTAGATATTGCCGAGAATCAGTGGTCCCGGGTACTCGTTGAGAGCAGCCAACGCCGAGGCAAGGCCGTCTTGATCGGTGATGCCGGCCTTGTCGCGCACGAAGGTGACGTAGCCCATCACGTCCTCGACGTTGATGCGGTCGTCGATCACCGTGCCACCGGCGCCCTGGCGCTGGACGCCGAGAGCTGGGTCGATAGGTCCGAGCTCGCCTTTGCGGCCGAGGAGGATCTCATCGGCGCCGAGGGCGATCATCGTTGCTGCGCTCTGAGCACGGAACGGAACGACAACGGCGAAGCCGACGGCCACGGCGCGAATCATGCTGACGATGCGCCAGGGAGCATCCACAGCGCCGCCGCGGCTGTAGAGAAAGAGGTCGACCTGCGGCAGCTCTCCCGGCGGCGTGCCTCCATCGTCGCCGAGGGCGAGCAAGTGCTCATACATGGGACGCACGACGCTCTCGTCGATCTGACCCTCGCAGTTGTTGCGGTCGCTGGTCACATAGACGATCACCTTTGAGCCGCGACGTGCTTCGATCTCCCGGATGAGCTGCGTCCTGCGTGCGCGATCGTCGAGCATCTGGCCTCCTCCGGAGCGTGATGACATGGCGCGGCGCGTCGACGGGAGCCTATCACCGCCGCTCTGCACGTCCTCGGCAAGCGACCCGATCGCGTCCGCCACGTTCAACGTCGAAGAAGGCGCGAAACTTGACGCACGGCCCCCGCCGCACCGGCGTTGTTTCCCTCCTGGTCTCGGCGTACAGTCGATGCGGCGAAAGGAACCGGTGAGAGCGCCAGCAACGACGTGTAGTAGAGACGTGCGGCGATCGGCCGCAGCACAAGCACATTTCGCCGCGGGCTTCGCCGCCGCGTCGAGTTCCGCCACGGCAGGTAGCTAGACCATGGCGCGCTGGGGCAAGCCGAGGTCGCGGAGCACGCCCTGGCTGCGTAGCGCCGGCGCCTTGAGCTTCATCGCCGGCGCCGCCGCCCTTCTGGGCATCATCACCGCCGAGGCGCTCTACCCTGACGGCTATAGTACCGGCGCCAGCATGATCAGCGACCTCGGCGGCACGGAGCCGCCGAACAGCATCGTCGTCGAGCCCTCGGCAACTATCTTCGACACGACGATGATGTCCACAGGCCTGCTGGTGATCGTCGCCGCCGTGCTCCTCTACGTGGCTCGGCGCCGACTCACGCTCGTCGTGCCCATCGCCGTGTTCGGCCTGGGAGCCTTCGGCGTCGGCGCCTTCCCCGGCAGCACAGGGCTGCCGCACAACATCTTCGCCCTCACCACGTTCTTCGCCGGCGGCGTCGCGGCAGTCTTCTCGGCCGGCATCCTGAAGGGACCGTTCCGCGTGCTCGCGCTCGTCCTCGGCGCCGTCTCGCTGGTCAATCTCATCGCCTACTTCATCCTGCAGGAGCGCTGGTTCGTCGCGGACTTGGGGCTCGGCGGGTTGGAACGCTGGATCGCCTACCCCATCGTGGTCTGGCTGCTCGGATTCGGGGGCTACTTGATGGCGGGCCCGCCGGCCGACGAGCGCTGACGGCGACCGTCACGGCTACGCGTACGCAATCACGAACGTGCGTCGAAACGGAAACAGCACGCGGCCGTCGGCACGGAACTCGTAAGCCTCGGCCACACGGCCGCGGAGCCGCATCAAGAATTCCTCGGACTCCGCACCAGGCTCGAGAGCGTCCAAGAACGGCCGCAGACCGGTCGCCGACATCCAGTCCACGATCGCCGACGGCGAGGCGAGCACGTGCATGTACTCCGTCTCCCAGACGTCGACCATGCCGGCGGAGGGGGCCAGGCAATCGTAATAGAAATCCGGCGACTCGAGGGTGAGCGCACTAAGCGCGCCCGACATGCGCGTCGCCCACGGGCCCCCTTGCGCGATCTCGTGGATCAGCGTGCGCACCCGCGCGTAGGTGGCGCTGGGCACCTGAAAGGCAAGGGCGCCACCCGCCGCCACATAGCCGAAGAGGCGCTTCACCAACCGATCGTGGTCTGGGACCCACTGCAGCGCCGCGTTCGAGAAGACGACGTCGTATGGCTCTGCCGGTGCCCACGTCTCGATGCTGCCGAGTTGCCATTCCCGCTCCGCGTACTGCGCCCGCGCGCTGGCGATCATCGCCGGAGAGCTGTCGAGACCTACCACGTGTGCCTCCGGCCAGCGCCGGCACAAGACCTCGGTACTGTTGCCCGGACCGCAGCCGAGATCGATGATCCGTCGTGGCACGGCGACGGCGACTTGGGCGGCGAGATCCGTGGCCGGTCGCGTGCGTTCGTCGCCGTAGCGGAGGTAGCGGTCTGGTTCCCAGCGCGACATGGCATCATTGTAGAACTTGCGTTGCCAACCGCGGCGTCGTGCAATAGAAGCATCACATACTGGAGGAGCGATCGTGCGTCTCTTGGTGGTCGAGGACGTCGTCAAGCTTGCGGATGCGCTCAAGCGCGGACTTAGCGCCGAGGGCTACGCCGTCGACGTACTCCACGACGGAGCCGCCGCGCACCGCCGCTTCGCGGCCCATCGCGGCGCTGCGGCCGGCGCACCCTACGATCTACTCATTCTGGACGTCATGCTCCCCGGTGTGGACGGCCTGCAGATCTGCCGCGATCTCCGCGCCTGGGGATTCACGTTGCCGATCCTCATGCTCACTGCTCGCGACGCCGTAGACGATCGCGTCGCGGGACTCGACAGCGGGGCCGACGACTACCTCATCAAGCCTTTCGCCTTCGAGGAGTTGCTGGCCCGTATCCGCACCCTGCTGCGCCGGCCGCACCACGCAGACCCACCGCTTCTCGCTGCCGGCACGCTCGTCATGAATCCTGTCACGCGCGACGTCAAGCTAGAGGGCAAGCCGCTGACCCTGAGTCCCAAGGAGTATGGGCTGCTCCACATCTTCCTCCGTCATCAAGGCGAAGTCCTCAGCCGCGATTGGATTCTCGAGCACCTCTGGGACGAGGAGTACAGCTCCGTCTCCAATACCGTCGATGTCTACGTCGCTCGTCTGCGCCGAAAGGTCGACCTCCCGGGTGAGCCGAGCCGTTTCGAGACGGTGCGCGGTGCGGGGTACAGGATGCGGGCATGACTGAACGGCGCGGAGACGCAGACGTCGTCGCACGAGCCTATCTGCGACTGACGCTTGTCTTCGTCGGCATGATCATCGCGATCGTCGCCGTCTCGTCGACGTTCCTCTTCGCCAGCGTGCAGAGCCAACTGCGCGAGGCGACGGAGCACGCCTACGAGTCGGAGAACGACGCGAACGAGTATCTGGCCGGCGCTCTCTCGGACTTCGGCCTCCGACTCGTGCTCATGGATGCGATCGTCATCGCGGCAGTAGGAATCGGCGGCCTGGTGTACGCGCGCCGCGCACTGCGACCGATCCGCGAGAACATCGCTGCTCAGCGCCGCTTCATCGCCGACGCCTCACACGACTTACGTACGCCGCTGGCGGTGCTGCGCACGGACTTCGAAGTGGCGCTGCGCGACCCGCGTCTGGCCGGCGACGTGCGCCCGCTCATCGAGAGCGGCCTGGAGGAGGTCGAGAATATGACGGTCATGGTGGACGACCTCCTGACGCTCTCGCGCATCGACGCTCGCCAGGAGCGCCTCACCCTCGAGAGCGTCGACGTAGCCGCACTGGCGCGCCAGTCGGTGGAGAAACTGCAGGGACTCGCGGCGGCGACCGGAGTCTTGCTCCCCACGCCGGCCGCCACCACGCCGGTTCGGGCCACAGCCGACGTAGCTCACCTGCGGCGAGCGTTCACCAACGTCGTACGCAATGCGTTGCAGCACTCCCCCGCCGGCGCGACCGTTGAGGTGAGCGTGCAGCGTTCCGGTGAAGGCGTAGAGATCGTGGTCGTCGACCACGGCGCCGGGATGCCGCCGGACGTGCTCGCGCACGCCTTCGACCGCTTCTATCGCGCCGACGCGTCGCGCGCGAGTTCCGGCGAGAGCTTCGGGCTAGGACTCGCAATCGCTTACTGGGCGCTGACCGAGATGGGGGGCGCCATCACGCTGGAGAGTCGCGTCGGCGTCGGCACGACCGCTACGCTGAGGCTGCCATCGGCTCTGCCGGGGCCGGCAGCGTCAGAGGAAACCCGGCCGACGCTCTGACCACGCCCTCCACGTCGACGACGAGGGCGTGGTAGCCGCGCAGCGTCCCGATGCGATCGAGCAACCGGCCGTCCGAGACGAAGACCGCCGTCGCCAGCGCATCGCTGAAGGCAAGATCGCGGCCGATGACCGTGGCCGACGCGAGGCGTGTCGCCGGTCGGCCACGCTTCGGATCGAGGAGATGCGCGCCGCGCTCGTAGTTGCCCGAAGTCGCCACGGCGCCGTCACCGTCGATCTCAACCGTGATCAACGAACGCTCGGCCGAGACGTGATCGCGGACGGCGATGCGCCACGCCTGGCCGTCCTCCGGATGGCCGTACACACCTATGTCCCCGCCGGCGTTGATGAGCGCCCCCGGCACACCGCTCGTCTTCAACACGGCGAGCGCCCTCTGTGCCGCCCAGCCCTTGACGATGCCCGTAGGATCGACGCCGCCGGGCATGCTCCACGGGTCGAACCAACCGTCCGTCACCTCGCGAACGAGGCGACTCAGCTCAAGTACCTCCGCTACCTCGGGTGGCGCCTCCTCAAGCTCGATCTCGCCGCGCCGCAGGCGGCTCATCGGGCTCTGCGGCTTGAAGGTGCTGAACACCTCGTCGGCCCAAGTCATCTCGGCTTGGGCGCGCGCCAACGCCGTCCGCGCGCGCCGCTCCGCATCTGTATCAGTCGTCTCCGGACTCGTGCTCTCGGTCGGGACCCGAAGGAGATATGACACCACTGTTCCCATTACCTGTTGCGAGGCTCGCATTGGGTCCTCCCTTGAACTGATCGAGAGCGGCCTGAAGAGACCGCGCATACGACTGCACGGTGTACGTTGCCCCCGAGATCGCATGTAGCGGACCGCCGTTGGTGGCCACGGTGTCCGAGAGCAACTGCGGGATCACGTTGTTGGCGATCTGCTGCGACTGAGGGCCGTGCAGATTCATCTGTGCCATGCTGACGCCGACGATCTTGCCGTTCGCGGCGGTCACCTGCACCTGGATGTCGCCCAGCCCTCCGGACAGCGTCTCGTCGCTGCCCACCACGGTCTGGGCGCCGGCAACGTTCGTATCGCCGGCGGAGAGAGCAGCATTTTGCGCCTCGATCGGCTTCGGCTTGTAGCTCACGACCAGGACCAAGCCGACGACTGTAGCGACGATGACGACGATTGCACGTTTCATGGTGCTGGCCTCCCGGCGTCAGAACGCGAACTTCTCATAGTGGATGCGCGAACCTGGGACTCCCAGAGAACGGGCGGCCGCACGCAGACTCCGCATGAATCCGGGCGGCCCGCACATGTAGAGGTCGCGCTGCGCGATGTCGGGGACGAGCTCGCGCAGCCGCCTCCCGTCAAGAGCAACGTGCGGATGCGCCCCGATCACCTCGTGCAGACTCCCGCCGCGATCGCTCACCAGCGCCTCGACCTCATCGCGTAGCGCGAGATCCGAGCCCTGGACGGAACGCAGAATCGCGACCACATCGACATGCGCGGGCAGATCCTCGAGGAGGGTACGCACCGGCGTCACGCCCACGCCGGCGGCGACGAGCAGTACGCGATCGGTCTTGCGCGCGTTGCCGGTGAACGCTCCGTACGGACCTTCGATCGCAACTCGCGTGCCGACCTCGAGACTCGCCAGAGAGCCGCTGTGATCACCGAGTTGCTTCACCGTGATGCGAACAGTGTCGTCGCTCGGCAACGCCGACAGCGAGTACGGATGCGCCTGCCACCACAGACCGGGACTCAAGAACCGCCACAACATGAACTGACCGCCGCGCGCCGAGAGCCGCTTGAGATGGCGCCCGTGCATGACCACCGAGACAACCCCGGGCGCCTCTTCGACCACCGCCGCGACGCGCAGATCGTGGTACGCGCTACGAACCAGCGGCACCACCCAGCGATTGACGATGACGAGCCCGGCCGTCGCCGCCCAGAGCGCGATCCAGAACCAGCGCGCAACAGGGTGGTCGATGAACGGCGCGCCGTTGCTGAGCTGGTGTGTGAACGCAAGGGCGGCGCCGATGTACATGTAGAGGTGGATTGCCCACCACGTCTCGTACTTGAGGCGACGCCGCACGGCGCGGTACGACACAACCGCAGCGGCAACGAGCAACGCGAATCCAGTCGCCGCCATGAGCATGCCCGGGTACGAGACGATCAGCACCCAGAGTTGATGCGGTAGACCGTTGCCCGTCTGCTGCGCGTAGCCGACGACGAGCGCCAGCACATGTGTGCCAAGCAGGATGAGCACCGCCGGTCCGAGCCAGCGGTGTGCCTTGAGAAGCCTGTCCTGACCAAACACCCGCTCCACGAACGGCACCCGCCCGATCAGAACCAGGGTGATCATCATGAGATACGTGCCGGCCAGGCCCGCGACACGTCCCAACAGCACTGCCGTCCCACCGGCCGCATGAAGCATCCCTTGGTCGGTGACGGGAGCCACAAGTCCGACGCTGGCCACCAGGCCGGCAGCGGCAAGAACAGCGAGCAGGATCTGCCGCACACGGGCACTACGCCCTGCGTCCAAGAGAGTGGAGCTGCGGGCTGCATTCTTCATCGACCATCCGCCTCTCGTCATGGGTGTTCGTACAACTGCAGCACACATATCCCCAGTAGACATGAACAGAACATGAACGCCCAGCATTCTCGTTCTCTCTCGCCCAGGATCCCCTGGCCGATCCGCATCGGGTGATGTGTTCAATCCCGGATACACCAAGACCGGAGACATGGGCGTTTGTTCTATCTCTGACCCTGGCGCGCATGCAGATACTCCGAGTGTGAATGGAGGGTCCGACCCGAGGGTCGGAGAGTTCGGGAGGATTCATGCAACTGCTCATCGCACACGCCGATGCCTCGGCGCGAGAGGCGCTCAAGAGAGTGGTAGCCGATCTGCCCGGTGGCGATCTTGAGATCATCGAATCTGGTGACGGCCTCGAGACCATGGAGTATCTGCTGGCGGCCGAATCGCCACGCATTGCACTTGTCGATTGGGACCTGCCGGGTTGTGACGGGCTCGAGATCTGTCGCTTGGTGCGCGCCTACTACGAGGCCGGCCGACCATACGTCATCCTCCTCGGCCGGGCCGACCATCGCATCGCCGACGGCCTCGAAGGCGGTGCCGACGACTGCGTCCACACGCCCGTCCCGGCCGACGAGCTCAGAGCTCGCGTCGGCGTGGGTCGCCGCTTCGCCGATAGGCCACGCGAACGCGTTCTCCCCGGCGAAACACAGTCCGCGCCGGCCGCCGTCCGAGAGTCGGCGGCCATGCTGAGCGCCCAAGCGACGCTCGCCGATATCGACTACGACTGCGATTCGCCCGCGGCAGAGCGACGGAGTCAGATTCGTCTCGTCGCGCATCAAGCCGACTTCGACAACGAAACGCCATCCTGCGACACACCAAGTGTCGCTCGCTTCGAGCTCGAGTCGATGCTGTTCGCGCGCTAGTCCCTCCCCACAACGGGGCCGCGCCGGCTGCTCGCTACCGACCTCGTTGCCGCTTGACCACGACGGCGGCCCCCGCGATTCCGCGGGGGCCGCTTCCTTCTGTGCGCCGACTCCCGCGCTGACTAGTCTTTCGACTTAGACCGGGCTGGGTCTACTCCGCCGAGAGTTGCTGCCGGGAACCCGGCACGACTTGCGTAACCGTGGTCGTCGTCAGCAGCGACGACAACGCAACGGCATCAATGATCTCCTGGTCGTAAGCGACGCTCGGACCGTTCTCGAGCGTGACATCCTCTTCGAGGGCGTACGGCCAGCAGCGTCGTACGGGCAGCCGGCAAAGATCGCGCCCTGCACTGAGGGCATCACCCCATCGCCGCCGGTGATCTTGATGATCGACTCCATGATCACCATGAGTCCGTAGAACCGCCCGGTGCTTCCCCACTCGCACGTCTGTGGGTAGATGCCGTTGTTGTCGCACATGAAGTAGTAGACCGTCGGCTGTGATCGAGAGATCCGATCCGGCCGTGGGCGTGGACCGGGTGATCGAGGTAGCTGTAGCCGCGGAGGGTTGTCGATGATCGTGTCGGCGCTAGTCACAAAGTCGCTGCCTGCGCGACGAACGCTGACCGAGATCGACTTCTGGAGCGCTTCGGGCTCATCCGCCGGCTCGACGACATACTCAATGTGATACGGCCGCGTCTCGCCGGCGACGGCGTACTCGGTGCCAAAACGACCGTCGCCGAAGGCGTCCGCCGGGCTCGACGGCGTGTTGAGATCCTCGGAGGTGCGCAGCAAGGCGCTAACGATGAACGGGAAGACGGCGGCAAGCGCCACCGCCACGAGGACGATAGTGACCAGCAACTCCACCATGGCGAACGCAGAGTTCGGTGTTCGGTGCAGCTCGGAAGCGTCGTAACGTCTATCGCTCACCGTGCGCTTCGCAAGATCGCGTAGCGACCGAGTTCGACCCAGCTTCGTCGCCGGGGCGAACTCGGCAGCGCGGCGCCTGCCATTCCCATCGGCGTGGGTGCGGTGAGAATGATAGGTAGGTGCGATTCTCTGTGCCCTAGGACATACGTATATCTCTCTTACGAGCGTATGCCTCACTACATCTAGTCGTAATCATCAGCGTGAGATTACCCATAGTAATGGACGTACCCTACAGGTACGCTCTGTGCCTGGAGTCATGGTGGATTCTCTGACCGCTCAAAGGCATAGATCGAGATGGCCAGAAGTGCCGTCAGCACCGTTGCTGACAGGGCGAGCAGAAAGACTACGCGGCGCTTACTCATGTCATGACCTCATGTGTGCTCGTGTGGTTGGACGGGCGATGTCACGTCTCGTCCCATGTTGGTCGTGACATCGCCTGAGTCGTGGATGTCGTGTGCGAATCGGGGTCCGCCGTGGATTCACGGGTGTGACGGTCGGCTTCGCCACTCAGGCCGCGCCACCCGAAGACTGCCGGGTCGGCGTCGCCGATTCCCGAGATGCCGTCGTGGTGCTCGATGCGATCGTGCGTCTCGTCTCTGAGAGTACCCCCAAACGGCGGGCCAGGCACATAGGCGGCGAGCTCGCTGCCAACTTCGGTGCCGGCGTCGGGCGCTTTGAGACCGATCGAGCGCACCAGCATGTTCGCCCGCCTCACGCTGTTGACGCCGACGAAGCCGTCGCTTGTCTGCACAATCGTGGCCGCGCTTTCTTGCCACCCTTCGCCGTTGCCGGGGCGACGGGAACAAGCAGCGCGGCGAGGAGAAGACAAAAACGTGAGTCGAAGGACCCTTCGGCGACGCATGATGGCACCTTCCTTCCTTCCTTCGCTCGCTCGCTCGCTAACGCGACGGTACCCGCTACATCTGGCGCACGACTTGCCCATTCCTTACGAATTGAGGAAAGTCTCGGTGCCCGTCACCAACGGGCTCACGGGCGCCCGAAGAGCGTGGTAGTGTGCGGTGATCGTAGGGCGGCGACTCCGAGAGGAGGTGCCGGGTGCCGCAATCCATCCTCGTCGTCGAGGACGAGCCGAGCATCGCCGAGATTGTCGGCGTGTACCTCCGTCGAGCGGGCTACGACGTACGCATCGTCGGCGACGGACGCGCCGCCCTCACCGAGGTCGATCGCCGGCCGCCCGACCTCATCGTCCTCGACCTCATGCTGCCGGACGTCGACGGCCACGAGGTCACCCGTCGGATTCGCGCCGACAGCAACATACCGATCATCATGCTCACCGCGCGCAAGAGCGAAGTCGACCGCATCGCCGGTCTGGAGATGGGCGCCGACGACTACGTAACCAAGCCGTTCAGCGCCCAGGAACTCGTGAGCCGTGTGCGCGCCGTGCTGCGGCGCACGCACGCGGCGCCGCCCGCCGCCGAGGAGGCGCGGCTCACCTTCGGCGATCTCATCATCGACGCACTGGCGCGTACCGTCGAGGTGCGCGGCGAACCGCGCTCCCTGACCGCCAAGGAGTTTGATCTCCTCCTCACGCTGGCGCAGCGGCCGCGTGTCGTCTTCAACCGCGACATGCTGCTCGAGCGCGTCTGGGGTTCGGCCGACTACATCGACCCCAGCACCGTGACCGTCCATGTGCGGCGCGTTCGCGCGAAGATCGAAGATGACCCGTCGCGACCACGGCACATCCTGACGGTGTGGGGAGTCGGCTACCGGTTCGAACCGTGATCGACGCCGAGGACACCGACCAGAAGCGACCGCGCCAGATCGCGGTCTTCGTAGCGGCAGCGCTCGCCGCGGTCGTCGTCGGCCTCGTCGCCTTCGCTCTCCTGCTCAGCCCTCCCGAGAACGACATCATCGCCATGTCGGTGTTTCTCGGCGTCACCGCGCTCATCTCGATCGCCGCCGGCGTCGCCGCGGCGCGCCTCGGCTGGATGAGACGCTCGCCGCGGCTGGCATGGACGTTGATGGCCGGCTACCTCCTCGCCGGTGCCCTCACCCTCCTCAACGTCCTCGTCACGGCGCGCCTGATGTTTCTCAATCGTCACGACCTTCTCCTCGCCACCGTCCTTCTGGTGTTCGCCGCCATCATCGCCGCCGCCCTCGGCTACCTGCTGTCAGATGCGGCGACGACGGCGATCACACGTCTCAACTTCGCCGCGAAGGAAGTCGCCGCCGGCGATCTCGACGTCGTCGTGCCGGCCGACGGCTCTGATGAGATTGCCGCGTTGGCGCGTAGCTTCAACGAGATGACGCGTCGCCTGCGCGAGGCCGAAGGCCTGCGAGCCGAAGCCGAAGCGACGCGCCGCGATCTGCTCACGGCCGTGGGCCACGACCTGCGCACGCCACTCGCCTCGGTGCGCGTCATAGTCGAAGCGCTCAGCGACGGCGTCGTCACAGACCCGATCACGACAGCACGCTATCTGCGCACGGCGCAGAGCGACCTCGCCGCTCTCTCCCGACTCGTGGACGATCTCTTCCTCCTTACAAGTCTCGGCGGCGGCGGAGTCGAGCTCGACCGCCAGCAAAACTCGCTCTCGGATCTCATCTCGGACACACTCGAGTCGTTTTCGCCGCGCGCGGACCAGCAGGGCATCAGGCTGCGCGGCGAGCCTGGCCAGGAGGCCGACCTCGCGGTCTTCGATGCCCGCTACGTGGGTCGTGCGCTCAACAATCTCGTCGAGAACGCGCTCCGCTTCACCCCGCCCGGCGGCGAGATCTTGTTGCGCAGCGACCGCGTGGACGGAGGCGTGCGTGTACTCGTTCAGGACACCGGCTCGGGTATCTCGCACGACGATCTGCCGCACGTCTTCGAGCGCTTCTACCGTGGCGACACGTCCCGCACGCGCGCCACAGGGGAGAGCGGCCTGGGGCTCGCCATCGTCAAGAGCGTCGCGGTAGCCCACGGAGGACACGTTCACGCTGAGAGCACGCCGGGTCGAGGGACGACGATCTCGTTCGTGCTCCCCGCGTAGGCCGGCGGCGACATTCGATTGCGGAATTTCGCAACTCTGCCATACTAAGCGCATGACGGACGCCCGCCAACGCTACGCCATCCATGCCGCCGTGTTCGCCGCGCTGGCAAACCCAACGCGCCACGAGCTTATGCATCTGCTCTGCGAGTCGCCGCGCACACCAAGCCAACTCGCCGAGCTTCTCGACGTAAGCCGGCCCAATGTGTCGCAGCACTTGGCCGTCCTGCAGCGTCTCGACTTGGTGCGCCGCGCACGCCGCGACGGCTCCGTCTACTGGGAAGTCGTCAATCCTCGACTCGCCGAAGCCTGCGCGCTCATCGACGAGATTCTCGCTCCAGAACTGGCACAGCGCGCGCTCGCGCTGGCAGCGGAAAGGTAGGTCAGAGTGGCCCGCATCGATCTCGTCTGTCGGTCTTGCCAGCACACCTTCAGCGTTCTCACACGTGGGCCGATCCGCGACAAGCAGAAGCGCTGCCCGGAGTGCTCGTCGACCGACATCCGCCAGACGTTGAGCAGCTATCTCGAGAACGGGCCGCTCTCCAGCCCGCTCTGCGGCGCCGAGCGGCAGAGCACAGGCTTCGGCTGAGGCTGCTGACGACGGCGCGTCGCGCCGTCCACCATCGCGCATCACCCCACCAGGGCAAATGTAGGGAAAAGCCGCCCGCTTTCGTGTACAGTCTGCTCCTGGATCGGGACACCTTCCACTACCGTCGCGGAACGCCCGAGCGGCTCACAGCAGCCATCGCACCCTGAATCAGACTCGGGGTTGCGGGGGTGACACTGCACGGCAGACGGGCCCGGTCACAGAGACTAGGGACGCCGAACGACGCACAGGGGGCAGGGATGAATGCGCACGAAGGGCCGGAACGGGAATCCAGCGGCAACTCGCAGGGCTCTATCTGGGAGCGCCGCGTAACGCGCCGCCACGTTGTCTTGGGCGGCGCGCTCACCGGCGCGGCAATGCTCACGGGCCCGTGGCTCCTCGCCGGCTGCGGCAGCAGCGGCAGCAGCGCCTCCTCGCCGAGCGCCTCGGCGGCACGCGGCGGCACCCTGCGTGTGGGACGTCCGCTGATGACTTCACCCAAGGGCGAGAACCTCGACCCGGCAAGCCCGTTCAACTGCTACCCGTACCTCGGCGCGCTCTACAACCGCCTCGCCAGGCAGGCCGAAGACGGCACCATCATTCCTGATCTGGCGACCGAATGGGAAGCCACGGGGGACATGAAGACGTGGACCTTCGTCATGCGCGAAGGCGTCACGTGGCACAACGGTAAGCCCTTTACCTCCAAGGACGCCGCCTACACCCTGCGGCATATCCTCGACCCGGATACGGCGTCGCCCCAGGCCGGCACGCTCTCTCCTTTCCTCTCCGCCTCCGGCATCACAACGCCCGACGACAAGACGCTGGTCGTGAAGCTCGACTCGCCCAACGCGGAGTTCGTGAGCCTGCTGATCAACTACAACTGCTATGTGATCCCCGACGGCTCGGCAAAGACCATCGGCAAGTCGGGCATCGGCACCGGCCCGTTCAAGCTGGTCTCGTTCGTGCCCGGCGGCGCGGGTAGCGTCGAGGTCAACCCGGACTACTATGAGGGTATGCCGCGCCTCGACACGATCGAGTACGCAGCGATCGGCGACCAGGCGGCGCGCGTCAACGCGCTGCTCGCCAAGCAGGTCGACTTCCTCATCATGACGAACCTCGACTACGCCACCACCCAGACGGTGACCGCCGACTCCGCGCTCACGACCTATGCGGTCAAGAACGACGTCATGTACGTCATGCCGATGCTCTGTGACACGGCCCCGTTCACCGACGTACGCGTGCGTCAGGCGTTCAAGATGGCCTACGATCCCACCCAGCTGCTCGAGTTGGCGATCCACGGTACCGGCACCGTCGCCAACAACAACCCTGTGCTGCCGAACGATCCGTACTACCTCGACTACTCGCTCGGGTACGACCCGGAGAAGGCCAAGGCACTACTCGCGGACGCCGGCTTCAGCGATGCTCAGCAGCTCTACACGTCGGCCACCGACCCCGTGCTCACACCCCTCGCCCTGGCCTACCAGGACTCTGTCAAGGCAGCCGGCTTGAGCATCGAGGTCAAGAACGCCGCCGCCGACTCGTACTACAGCGACATCTGGCTGAAGAAGCCGTTCATGACCTCCTGGTGGTCCACCGCGCGGCCGATCGATCAGCTCCTCAATCAGGTCTACCGTGGCGGTTCGGCGTGGAACGAGTCGCGTTGGTCCAACGACACCTTCGCCGCCATCCTCGATTCGGCGCGCAAAGAGGCGGATGCCGCCAAGCGCAAGCAGCTCTACCAGGACGCGCAGAAGCTGCTCATCGACGACAGCGGCACGATCGTCCCCTTCTTCGCCGACCGCATCACGGGTCTGAGCAAGAAGGTCGTCAACTTCAAGGCGTGGGGCATCGACATCGACTACGTGAACCTGGGCATCGAGGAGTAGTGTGCTGCTTCGGGTAGTCGGCCGCCGGCTGGTCTACACCGTACTGACGGTCCTGCTGGCGACGATTCTCGTCTTCGTCGCCTTGCAGGCGTTGCCGGGAAGCCTAGCGACCCAGGTCCTCGGCCAGGACGCAACACCGGAGGCGGTCGCCCAACTCGAAGCGAAGCTGCATCTCGATCAGCCCGCCTGGCAGCGCTACGCCGAGTGGCTGGGCGGCGCCGTGCGCGGCGACTTCGGCGACTCGCTGGTGAGCGGTCAGCCGGTGTGGTCGGAGGCGCGGCTGTACTTGCGCAACACGGCGGTGCTCACCTTCATCGTGGTGATCATCGGAGTCCCGCTGTCACTCCTCCTCGGAGTGGCAGCGGGACTCGCCCGCGATCGTTGGCCCGATCTCACTATCTCGACGCTTTCCCTCATAGCGATGAGCGTCCCCGGTTTCACCGTGGCTACGCTCCTGGCGCTCGTGTTCGCCGTCAAGCTCGCTTGGTTCCCGGCCGTCGTGACGGCCGGACCCACGGCCACCCTGGGCGAGCTCATGGCGGTCATCTGGCTCCCGGCAGCAGCGCTCACGATCGGCATGGCCGCGTACATCGTGCGCATGATGCGCACCAGCGTGATCGACGTCATGGCCAGCGACTACGTAACGATGGCCGACGTGCGCGGGCTCTCGCACAGCCGCGTCCTCGTCCACCACATGCTGCCGAATGCCCTCCTCCCCACCCTCAACGTGATCGCCATCAACATTGCCTGGCTGGCCGGAGGCGTCGTCGTCGTCGAAACCGTCTTCAGCTACCCCGGCATCGGCTCGCTGATGCTCGAGGCGGTGCGCACCCGCGATCTGCCCGTACTCATGTTCATCGCAGTGCTGGGCTCGGTCACCTACGTCATCTGCAACCTGCTCGCCGACCTCGCCGCGATCTGGTTCAACCCGCGCCTGCGCACTTCGGGGCGAGCGGGATGAGAGGAGTCTCTGCGGTGCGCGCCTCGCTACGCTCGGCGCGCCGCTCCTGGAGCTTCACGCTGGGCCTCGCCCTGGTCGCCATCGTCGTCGCAGTCTCTCTGCTGGCTCCCATCTTGGCGCCGTACTCGCCCACGACGCCTTCGGCGCTCGACGTCATCCAGCAGCCGTCGGCCCAGCACTGGCTGGGCACCGATCAGCTTGGCCGCGACGTGCTCTCGCGAGTGCTCTACGGCGGTCGCTTCGCGCTCCTCATCTCGCTCTGCGCAACCGTGCTCTCGGTCGGCATAGGCACCCTTCTGGGTTGCTTCGCCGCCTACCGCCGCGGTCTGCCCGATGACGTGCTGATGCGCGTGCTCGACGCCGTGCTCTCGGTGCCGGCCATCCTTGCGCTCCTCGTCGTCGTGAGCGTGCTGGGCACCGGCTGGGTGGTGATCGTGCTGGCGTCGACGATCATCTACTTCCCCGCCGTGGTACGCGTGATCCGCGCCGCGGCCTCCTCCGTCGTCGGCCTCGACTTCGTCACTGCGGCGCGCGCCCGCGGCGAGGGCTTCTGGCCCATAACCATGCGCGAGATTTGGCCCAACATCCTCGACGTGGTCATGGTGGAGTTCGCCATGCGTGCCTCCTGGATCATGCTGCTCGTGAGCGCGCTCTCATTCCTCGGCTTCGGCGCCAACCCGCCGACGCCGGACTGGGGTCTCATGGTCGCCGAGAACCGGCCCCTCCTGCCCATCGTACCGATGGCGACTATCGCGCCGATCGTCGCCCTGGCCGTGCTCATCGTGGGCCTCAATCTTGCCGCCGATGGCTACGCCAAAGCCCGCGGCATCGATCGCATGATGGCAGAGTCACAATGAGAGGCCCGCGATGACGACCACGCCGACGGACAAGGCCGGCACAGTGACGACGGACGGGATCCTCGCCGAGGTTCGCGGGCTGTCGATCAGCTACCGCTCCGGCGGCCGTGACGTGCCCGTGGTGCGCGACGTCGACTTGAACCTGATGACCGGCGAGGCGTACGGAATCGTCGGCGAGTCCGGCTGCGGCAAGTCGACGCTTGCCTCGGCGCTCGTCGGCTTCCTACGCCGCGGATCGCGAGTGAGCGGCGGCTCCATCACCATCGCCGATCAAGACATCCTCGGCGGCTCACGGCAGGCGCTGCGCCAAGCGCGACGCACCCTCGTCGGCTTCCTGCCCCAAAACGCCGGTCACAGCCTGACGCCCTCGATGCGCGTCGGCGACCAGTTGATTGAAGTGCTGACTACCACGAGCGGTGTCGACAAGAGCACTGCACGGCGTCGCGCCGTGGAGCTGTTCACCCAGGTCCGCCTGCCGGAGCCGGACAAGCTGATCGCCCGCTATCCGCACGAGCTCTCCGGCGGCCAGCAACAGCGAGTCGCCGCGGCGATTGCCCTTGCCGGCCGGCCGCGGCTCCTCGTCCTCGACGAGCCGACCACCGGCCTCGACGTTGTCACGCAGGCCAGCATCCTCGCACTCGTGCGCCAGTTGCAGGCCGAACTCAACCTGGCCGTCGTCATGGTGAGCCACGACCTCGGCGCCGTCTCCGCCGTGTGCCGGCGCATCGCCGTGATGTACGCCGGACGCGTGGTTGAGCTCGGTACGGCGCGGAACGTCTTCGGCGCGCCGTCGCACCCCTACACCCGTGGCCTTCTGGCAAGCGTGCCGCGACTCGCGGTCGCCGGCCTCCCCGCCGGACTAAGCGGGTCAGTGGCCGGCGCCTACGCTGTCAGCGGGTGTTCTTTCGCACCGCGCTGCGAGTTCGCCGCACCCGCCTGCCGAGAGGGCGGGCCGCCCCCGCTTGTCACCGTCGGCGACGATGCCGACCATGCCTCCGCCTGCCTGCGCCTCGACGCCGTGCGAGAGGCGCCGTCCTGGGAGAGCGACATACGGGCACACCGCACCCGCCCCCGAGGCGCGCCGCTCCTCCACGTCCACGGCCTCGAGGTCGACTACCGGAGGCGCCCGGACGAGCGCTCGGGTCCGACGGTGAGCGACGTCGACCTCGCGGTGCACCGCGGCGAGGTCGTGGCGCTCGTCGGCGAGAGCGGCAGCGGCAAGTCCACAATCGCCTGGACGATCGCCGGCCTGCGCAGACCCTCGGCGGGCCAGATCACGCTGGCCGGCGACGAAGCGAGCGACGAGGCCGATCTCAGTCTCCCTGCCGCCAAGCGCGCGCCGGCGTTGCGCCGCCGCGTGCAGGTCGTCTTCCAGAATCCAACGACCTCACTCAATCCGCGGCGCACCGTGGGAGACGCGGTCAGCCGGCCTCTGCACCTGCGCGGCGTGCGCCGCGAGGCGGCCCGCGCCGCGCTCGAGAAGGCGCTCACCGATGTCGGCCTCGAGCCGGCCTTCGCTGATCGCCTTCCGGTGCAGCTCTCCGGCGGTCAGCAGCAGCGCGTCGGCATCGCCCGCGCCCTCGCCGCCGGCCCCACGCTCATTCTTGCCGACGAAGTCGTGTCTGCCCTGGACGTCTCCATCCAAGCCTCCGTGCTGCGCCTGCTCGACGATCTGCGCGACGAGTACGACCTCGGCTATCTGTTCATCAGCCACGACCTCGCCGTCGTGCGCAGCATCGCCGACCGTGTCGTCGTCCTGTACCTCGGGCGCGTCTGCGAAGAAGGGCCGGTGAAACACGTCTTTGCGTCGCCGAGCCACCCATACACCCGCCTGCTCATCAACTCCGTCCTCGCCGTCGAGACGACGAAGCCGAAGACGACCGCCCCCGACGGCGAACCGGAGTCGGCGCCGCCGGCGGCCGGCTGCGCCTTCCGGCGGCGCTGCCCTCTGCGCCGCGAGGGCATCTGCGAGACACAGACGCCGCCCTGGCAAGACCTCGGCGACGGCCATCGCCTGCGTTGTCACGTGCCCGTCGCCGAGCACGACGCCTGACTGATCCAGAAAGGAACGCCATGGAACTCGTGTACCTGAGCCGCGCCGACGTCGAGAGTCTCGGCATGACGATGGCCGAAGTACTCGATGCAGTCGATCAAGGCTTCGCCGCCAAGGGTCGCGGCGAGACCGAGATGCCACCCAAGCCCGGTGTGCACACACGGCCAGACTGCTTCATCCACGCCATGCCCGCCTATGTGCGCGAGCCCGAGGTCGCCGGACTCAAGTGGGTGTCGGGCTACCCTCCGAACGTCGCCAAGGGGCTGCCCTACATCTCCGGCCTACTCGTTCTGAACGACTGCGAGACCGGCATCCCCCTGGCGGTGATGGACTGCGCCTGGGTGACGGCCATGCGCACCGGCGCCAGCGCCGGCATCTCCGCCAAGTACCTGGCGCGTCCACAGAGCAGCGCTGCGGCCATCATCGGCTGCGGTGTCCAGGCGCGCACAAGCCTCATGGCTCTGGTCGAGACGCTGCCCGAACTGCGCGACGTGCACTGCTACGACCTCTTCCCGCAGGCGACTCGCAGCTTCGTCGACCAGATGTCGGCGCTCTTCCCGCACCTCCGTTTTTCCCTGCACGACGCCGCGGCCAGCGCCGCCCGGTCGGCGGATGTGGTCGTCACCGCGATCCCGATCGTCGTGCATCCCGAGCCCGATCTCGATGCCGGTGACCTCAGGTCGGGCGGTCTGGCGGTCTCGCTCGATTACGACTCCGCTTGGACAAGCGCGGCGATGAAGGAGTGCGACAAGTTCTGCTCCGACGACATCGGACAACTTCTCTCGACGAAGGAACACGGCGTGTACTTCGGCGGTATCCCGGAGGCGATCCACGCCGACCTCGGAGAGCTCGCCGCGAGACTCAAGCCCGGGCGCGAGACTGAAGACGAGCGAATCTTCTCGATGAATATGGGCATCGCCGTCGACGACATGGTCACGGCCCGCGTGCTGTATCAGCGCGCCCTGGAGAGCGGCGCCGGCGTGCGCCTGCCCCTGTAACCGACAAGGCTGGAGGAAAGGAACACGATGTCACTGGGGATCTACGGCCTGTGGTCGGAGGACGCACTCGAGGCGATGCATCAGACGGCCCTGCGCCTGCTCGGGGGGATCGGCGTGAAGGTGCCGTCGCCGGCGGTCCGCGAACTGCTGCTGAACGCGGGCTGTACGACCGGCGACACTGACCGCATACGCATGTCGCAGTCTGTCATCGACGAGGCGCTGGCCGCCTGCCCGCCGCAGTTCGTGCAAGCGGCGCGCAACGCCGCCAACGATCTGACCATCGATCCGTCGCCAGGACCGGTGTTCGTTCACAACACCGGCGAGACGGCGATCGTCCTCAACCCGCTGACGGGCCAGTCGCGGCCGTCGACGTTCACCGACCAAGTAGCCGCCGCTCGCGTCATGCACCAGCTGCACCACCAGCACTCCATCAACCCGCCACTCACACCACAGGACGTGCCGGGTCCGCTCGTGCCGCTCTACTCGTACCTCGCCCTCGTCTCCGAATCGGACAAGCACATCGGTGGACCAGGAATCTCGCTCGCTCGCCAGGGCGAGTACCTCCACCAGATGGCGAGCCTCGCCGTGGGAGACGGCGATGCCCGCGATGCTCGCCGTCTGAGCCTCTACGTTTCGCCGGTCTCGCCCCTCCAGCTTGGTGGAGAGGTGAGCGAGGGTCTGATCGTAGCAGCGAAGGCCGGCGCCGTCTGCCAGATTCTGCCGGCACCAACAGCCGGGACGACCGCACCGGTCACGCTCACCGCGGCGCTGGCGCAACAGCACGCCGAGGTGCTCGCCGGAGTCGTCGTCGTACAAGCGGTCAACCCGGGCACGCCGTGCATCTACGGGCCACGGCTTCAGGCCAGCGACCCTCGTTCCGGCCTCGCCGCATGGGGTATGCCTGTGCTCGGCCTCTGCGCCGCCGGCGGCACGCTGCTGGCACGCAGAGTCGGCCTGGCGTCGGACTGCTACGGCCTCGCCACCGACGCCAAAGTGCTCGACGCGCAAAACGGCTACGAGTGCGCGCTCAACGGCCTGCTCGGCGCAATCGCGCGGCCGCGCTACCTCTCCGGCCTCGGCAGTCTCGACTCCGTCGCGGCGATCTGCTTCGAGCAGATGGAGGTCGACGACGAGATGCTCGGCTACCTCTTCTACATCCTCGAGGAGCGACCCTGGGATGCCGAGGCGCTCGACTTGGCCGCCCTTGAACAGGGCGCCCTCGCCGGCAACTTCCTCGGCGTGCGCCAGACGCGCAAGTTCCTGCGCCGCGAAGCGTGCCCGACGTCGCTCTCGTACCACGGAGGCTTGCAGGAGTGGCAGGCGCGCGAGCGCACGAGTGTGATCGAGCCCGCGCGCGAACGTCTGCGCGAACACCTGACGGCGCAACCGGCCAGCTTGCCGAGCAGCGTCGAAGGCGAGCTCTGCGAGCTCATCGACAACGCCGCGCGCGAGTTCGGTCTGGACGACTGGCCAGATCCTCGGCGTCTACTCGACGAGGCACGCCAAGCACTGGCCAGCGGCGCGGCCGTCGAACGCATCCTCTTCGCCGACGCCGCGGAGTCGCGCGCGTGAACAGCGCGCTCCCACGTCCCGTCGCGGCCCCAGCCGACGCCTGCACCGCACGGGTACGGCGTGTGCAGAGCGCCGTCGCCGCCGCTGGCTTGGCGGCGCTCATCGTCTCACCCGGTCCGGACCTACGATACCTAACGGGGTTCGACACGCGGCTGATCGACCGCCTTCTCTGCTTGGTCCTGCCGGCCACCGGCGACCCGAGCCTCGTCGTCCCCGTCGTCGAGGAAGCGGCCGTCGCCGCGGCACCATTGGCGACGGCCGGCGCCGCGATATGTTCCTGGGCCGACGGCGACGACCCCTACGCTCGCGTCGCCGCCCTACTGCCCGAGGACGGCGAGATCGCCGTCAGCGACGCCATGCTGACGGTGCAGAGCTACTGGCTGCGCGAGGCCGCACCGAGGCTCCGGCAGAGACCGGCGAGCGCCGTTCTGGCACCGTTCCGGACGCGCAAGGACGCAGACGAGGTGGCGGCGCTCCGAGCCGCCGGCGCCGCCATCGACGCCGTACATGCGCGCGTACCCGAGTGGCTACGCGTCGGCCGCACAGAGGCAGAGGTCGGCGCCGACATTCGCATGGGCATGCTCGCCGCCGGACATGAGGCTCCGGAGCTCGTCATCGTCGCCTCCGGGCCCAACGCGGCCAGCCCCCACCACGGCGTCTCCGCGCGCACGATTCAGGATGGCGACGCCGTCGTCGTCGACATCGGCGGCGCCATGCCCTCGGGCTACTGGTCGGACTGCACGCGCACTTACGTCATGGGTAGCCCGTCGCAGGAGTTGGTGGAGCTCTATGCCGTGCTCGAGGCAGCGCAGGCAGCCGGGTGCGCCGCCGTCAAAGCCGGCGTGCCGGCAGCGGCCGTCGACGCAGCGGCGCGTGACGTCATCGTCGCCGCTGGCTACGGCCCGTACTTCACGCACCGCACAGGGCACGGCATCGGACTGCTCGCACATGAGGAACCCAGCATCCGCGCCGCAAACGAGGAGCGGCTCGACGAGGGCATGGCTTTCAGCGTCGAGCCCGGCATCTACATCCCGGGGGCCTGCGGCGCCCGTCTCGAAGACATCGTCGTCTGCACGGCCGACGGCCACGAGCCGCTGAACCGCGGATCACACGATCTCGTCGTCCTCGGGAGCTAGCGGCGTCACGGCTCACCGATCTCCTGCGTTCTTATGGTTCTCCCAGGATTGCTGGGTACCCTGCGAGAGCGCAACGAAAGGAGTTCTATGACCAGACGCACCGTCGCCGTTCTCGGCGGAATCGGCGTCGCCGTCGCCGTGGCCGCTGGCGGTCTCGCCCTCACCCACTTCGACAACTCAGCTGTCGCCCGCTCATCCGGTGCCCCGTCGATCGCGGGCAACACCGCCAAGACGAGCAGCGACGTCGCGGAACAACGGGCGGGGCTCGGCAACAAGATTCGCGGGCTCATGACCAACGAAGCCTTCCGCGACGACGCCGCGGCGCTCCGCGAGGAGTATGAGGCGGCCAAAGACGCTTGGTGGGACAAGTTCGGCGACGATCCCGAGAGCGAGGCAGCGCGCGACGCCCTCGAACAACTCCACGACGATCAGCGCGCGGCGATGACCGCGCTCCTCGAGAAGTACGGCGTCGATGCCAGCAACATGGAAGCGCGTCAGCAGGCCCACGATGAGACCCGCGACAAGCTGCAGGAACTCATGGCCACAGACGCCTTCCGCAAACAGATCAACGCCGTGCGCGACAAGTACGAGAAGGCCATAGATGCCTGGTGGGACAAGTACGCCGACAGTCCACGTAGCGACGCGGCACGCGATGCCAAGGAGGAACTGCGCGACGACCTCCAAGCAGATGTGGAGAAGCTCCTCACCGACAACGGCGTCGAGCTCGACAATCTGCCCATCCGTGGTCTCCTCGGCAGCCTCATTGGCCACGGCGGCATGATGCTGGGCGGCAACGGCGGCGGCGGCCATCATGGCGACAAGATGGGCAATGGCGGCCACGATGCCGACGGCAGCTCGCCTGCCGCGAACAGCACATCAGGAGCAACTCAAACCCTCTAGTCGCCTCCGCGAGAAGCCGACGGCGGCAACCAGGAGAGAGAGATAACGAGAGAGAACGAGAGAGGCCGGCCCACGCGGGCCGGCCTCTCCTGTGTCTCGCCTTCGCGTGGCTCTCAGCCGGCGAAGGAGCTCATACGGTCGCGTCCGCCCCGCTTGGCCG
Organism: Thermoleophilia bacterium; assembly: GCA_041393415.1. Classification (GTDB taxonomy): domain Bacteria; phylum Actinomycetota; class Thermoleophilia; order UBA2241; family UBA2241; genus CAIXSE01. Next base: position 63,832 of record JAWKKE010000004.1, read on the forward strand.
TGTACAGCGCTTTGTCGGCGTCGGCGAGCATGCTCACAACGCTATGTTCGCCGATCGTCACTGCCCCCGCGACACCGATGCTGATCGTCGTGCGAATCTGATCGCCATTGAAGCGAACGACCAACGCCGCCACCGAGCGGCAGAGTCGCTGAGCAATGCCTTCGGCCTCGTCGGGGCGCACGTGCGGCATGAGCACGCAGAACTCGTCGCCACCGTAGCGCCCGACCAAGTCGAGCGAACGCAACTCCGCGCGACAGGCAGTGGCGACAACGCGCAGCACCTCGTCGCCGGCGGCGTGGCCGTAGCGATCGTTGATCTCCTTGAAATTGTCGAGATCGAGCAGCAGCATCGAGAGCGGAAGATCTTTGCGCCGCGCACGAGCGATCTCTTGCCCGGCCAATTCGAGAAACCGACGGCGCGTGAGGCACCCGGTTAAGCTGTCGGTGTCGGCAAGGCGCTTGATCTGGTTCATGAGATCGACATTGCGCGTGACGTCGTGGAACACGATTGCCGTCCCCAGATTGCGCCCGGCACGATCATGAATCTCTGTCTTGGCGACACTGAAGTGCTTGTCGCAGCCTTGGCGCGACCCGGCGTCGGCGACGTTGACCGTGATGAACGACCCACCGTGCGTACGTGAGCCAACGGCCTCGTTCTCGTCGCAGCAGCCATGTCGAGGCAACTGGCTCGTGTCGCTGCCGGTTGTGGTCACCACCTCCACCGCGTCGGCAACATCCGGGTACGGAGCCAGAGCGATCTTGAGCGACTCGCCCATCATGGCCCGGGTCAGGTTGGGAAAGATCGCCCGAGCCGACGGATTCGCATCGACGATTTGATGGTCGTCGTTGAGCACAATCACGCCGTCGGCCAGATGTTCGATCACGGTGCCGTGGGCCAATGGGGCCAAACCAAGCAGCCGGTAGTGCCACACGACGAAGCCGCAGACGGCCGTCACCAGCGTGACCTCGGCCATGGATGGATCGTACTCCGCCCAGGGAAGCGCACCGGCAACGAACAAGGCGGCGGCGATCACCGGCACGAGAGTCACGACGGCGAGCGTGGTGACGCGGCGACGATACGTGCCGCTCCGAGTTCGCGCACTGTGAAGGAGCATGATCGCGCACCCCACGAGCAGCAGGCTCGTGTACGGCGTCACGGCGTAAAGGTACAGAGGGCCGAGATCTTGGATAGTCACGGCACCGTCTCCCCGCACGACAAACGCACTGGGATCGCGATGCACGTAGCCGGGGTTGAAGAGCACACCGAGGAGGATCGCGATGCAGAAGCCCCAGATAGCAGTCGTCAGCAGCGCCGGCAGTCGAGGGGCGCCCATGATCCGGCGCATCGTGAAGAACCAGAACGCAGCGATCGGCACATAACCGAAGAACTGGAAGTCGGTCCAGAAGAGATGGCCGGCGAGCGTGGTGCTCGATACCTCCATCGCGCTGCCCACACTCCACACGATCAAGCACACGAAGGTGGCGGCGAAGTAGGGCGCCAAAGGCTCCCGCCAGTTACGCACCGCGAAGACGAGGAGCGCTACGGCGATGATCGCCGAGACAACGAGCAGAACGAGTTGTAGAGATTCAGCCGTGTCCAAGACCACTGAGGGTGAGCGTACCTTTGTCGTGAGTTTCGACGATGCACGCAACACGCTCAATCAGTACATTCGTCTAGGCCGCGCGGCCCATTCGTCTAGGCCGCGCGGCCCACGCAGAGCCGATCAGGCCAGCCAGGCGAGGCTGGCAGCAACCGGCGTGGCAGCCGCGCACACGCCGATTGGGACTGGCTCCTCCTCCTCAGCAAGCTCCAAAGCGGCGTCGCCTTCGCTGGCGACAATCTCTCCGTCCGCCAGCCAGATGCGACGCGAGGCCCGGTTCGCGACCCATGTGTCGTGTGTGACCACGACCAACGTCTGGTCGCGATCACGCCACAGAGCCTCCAGGAGTTCGATGATCTCGTCACGCGTCCGCTCGTCAAGGTTGCCGGTAGGCTCGTCGGCGAGAATCACCCGCGGCGCGCGCACGAGCGCGCGCGCAATGGCAACCCTCTGCTGCTCGCCGCCGGACATCTCCGAGGGCAAGTGGCGGGCGCGACCGGCCAGTCCGACGCCTTCGAGCGCCACGAGCGCGCGCTCGCGTCGCTCCGCGGACTTGACTCCCCATGGCACCAGCGCGGTCTCCACGTTCTCAGCAGCCGAGAGCGTGGGGATCAGGTTGAACGCCTGGAAGATGAAGCCGAAGGAGTGGCTCCTCAGCTCCGCCAGGTCGCCCTCTCTCATGCGCCCGAGGTCTCGACCTTCAAAGCTCACCGTCCCACTGCTGGGCCTATCCATGGCGCCGAGCATCTGTAGCAGGGTGCTCTTTCCGGAGCCAGTCGATCCCTGGATCGCCAGGAACTCCCCTTCATTGATCTCGAGATCCACGCCCCGCAGCGCGTCGACCACCTTGCGTCCTTGCTTGTACCGCTTACGTACATCCGTGAGTTCGAACAACATGTTCCGCTCCAATCCTTGAGTCACGTAGTCATCAGTCGAGACGGCGCAGCGCATCCGCGGGGCGCAGGCGCGAGGCACGCCAGCCACCGATGGCTCCAGCGAGGAGACCGCCGGCGACAGCCAATCCAACCGCGACCCCGGCGAGTTGCAGGCTGACCGGCGCCGTCATGGCGATGCTTACCGTCTGTGCCGCTTGCTCGACCGCTTGCTGAGGTCCTCCCATTCCACCGCCGGGCCCCGCCGCAGCACCGATCGCGCTCGTCACCGATGCTTCGAGCTCGGGCGAGAACCAGACGATGAGCTGCGCGCCGGCCAAGCCGATGAGGAGACCCAGTACGCCACCGACAAGCCCTTGCACGAGCGATTCACCCATGACCTGAGCAACGATGCGCGGACTTCTCCAACCGAGAGCCTTGAGCGTGCCGAACTCGCGCACGCGCCGCGAAACGGACGAGACCGTGAGCAAGCTGGCGACCAGGAAGGCAGCGACCAGTGCGGCGATGGCGAGCCACTTCCCGAGACGATCGGCAAGATCAGAGGCGCTCTTCAAGGAACCGCTCACCTGTTCGGCAAGATCAGCGGAGGTCGTCACTGTCGCTGCGGGGAAGGCTGCCTCGATGGCGCTCGCAACTTCTGGAATCTGATCAGAGCTTGTAGCGCGCACGTAGATCTGATTGACCTTGTTCTCGTTGTCGCTGAGCTTCTGAGCCCAAGCGAGAGGGATGTAGACGTTGGTGGAGGATGTGCCGCTCGTGGAGGTCACGATGCCGACGATCTTGAACTTCTTGCCGCCGATGGTGATCTTGTCGCCCACCGCGTACTCTTCCTGCTCCGCGTAGGCCTTGTCGACGAGGGCGACCTTCTTGCTCGCGTCGGTCTCAGTCAAGGACCTCCCCGTCACCACCTGGCTCGCGGCGAGTGGCCCAACTTCCGTAGTCTCAGTCTCCACGCCGGTCAGAGTGAATGACGAGATCTGGATGGGCGCCTGCGAGGCAGAGGGCTGAGGCGTGTCGCTCTGCCCGCTGCCGCTCTGTCCACTCTGGCCGCTCTGGCCAGATTGGCCGCTTTCATTGTTGAAGGCCTCGGCGAACTTGCCCTCGACATGCGTCGCCGTCAACACGAGCGCGCCTGTCGCGGCCGCGACGCCGTCGACGTCCGCAACCTGATCAACGCGCTTCACCGACATCGACTGCTGGCCTGCGGCGCTCTGCAACCTGTCGCGCGAGAACTTCTCACCCTGTTGTTCCTTGTCACCCGGGTTCATGCCGATCTCCATCGGCCCGCCCTGCTGTCCCTCCAATTGGGCGGTCTTCGTAATCGAGATATCCGTTCCGACGCCGTAGAGCGATTGCAGCACTTGATCTTGAGCTGCGCTGACGCCGCCGGCGTAGGCGGTGACGGCGACGACGAGGCCAACACCCACCGCCAGGCCCAGCGCCGTGAGCAGCGCCTGCCGGTGCCGGCGGCGTACTTCCCGCCAGATGTACGTGAAGAACATTCTCCCTCCTTGATCAGGCCCTGCCGGCCCGTTCACCGTGTCTGGCTCGTTCTACTGCCCGTCCGTGAGGGCAGGCTGAGCCGACCCTGTGGAGTCGCTGAGCGCCGCTCCTCCAGCGACGCCACAAGCGCCGATTCACAGGCGCGCCGCAGGCGAGCCGCAGGATGCACTCAGCCGGCGTCGGCAAGCTTTGCCCACACCAGCGCGACGACCCAGGAGGGAGAAAGATGAAGAATCGAGCGCTCGCCGCTCTCGCCGTGGCGGCCGCCGTCGTCGCCTTGGCCGCCATGCTGGCCGCCTGCGGCAGCGGCGACACGACGCAGGAGACGGCCGGCAACGGCCAGCTGGCCCACGACGATATGGCGACGGCGCTCGCGACGGCGCTCGACGGCCTCGTCGAGGACGGAACCATCACCAGCACGCAACAGGAGGCGATCGTCACGGCGCTCTCGACCGGCATGAGTCCGCCACAAGGCACACAGGGCGACTCGACGGGCGGCACGCCGCCGAGCGCCATGCCTCAGGCACAGGGCAGTCCACCAGCGGCGCCGGACAATGACACGGGGTCGCGGTCCAATCGGATGTACACGGAGTCACTCGACGCACTGGTCACCGACGGGACGATCACGTCGGCCCAAGAGGAAGCCGTCATCGCAGCTCTGGAAGATGCCATGCCTCAAGGTGGAGGCGGACCCGGGGCGCCATCGGCCGCCGCGACGGCCGAGTAGGGCGGAGTGGCCCACCCAGATGTAGGCTACGCCTGCCGTGCCACCCTCTGACGACAAGCGCCGTTGGCCGCTCTTCGCGGCGGCCCTCGGCGCTTGCGTGCTGGCGGCCCTCACTCTCACGGCAATCAGCACGCTGGCGCCCGCAACGTACTCGGCCGACGCGGCGCCATCGCCATCCGCCACCGAGACGTCGTCCACCGCGTCGCCATCTCCGAGCGTCTCCGCATCGCCGGAGCCGACAGCGTCACCCACACCCACACCCTCACCGACCCCAACGCCGGCGACGTTCCCCAGCGCCAAGTCCATCCGCAAGGCGATCGCCTACCTACGCACCCGCGATTGCGATGCGGCCCTCGCCGTCGTCGACTCCTCCGGCGAGCTGCACGGCTATCGCGCCGATCGACAGTACACGAGCGCCAGTGTCGTCAAGGCCATGCTGCTCGTGCAGTATCTGCGCACGCACAAGACCCTCACATCCAGCGTGCGCTCAACGCTGTCCGCAATGATCACGCAATCGGACAACGCCGCCGCCTACCGCATTCACGCCGTCGTCGGCGGCGCGGGCCTGCGCAGACTCGCCCGCACCGCAGGTATGAAGCGTTTCGTCCCCGGCACCAACGTCCTCTACTCGAAGATCACCGCCGCCGACCAGGCGCGCTTCTTCGCCCAGCTCGACGAGCTGGTGCCCAAGCGCCACCTCAGCTTCGCCCGCGGGCTCCTCGAACACATCTGCGCGCGCCAGACCTGGGGCGTGCCGGAGATCGCCCGCCCTCGCTGGCGCGTCCTCTTCAAGAGCGGGTGGTTCGGGGCCGCAAGCGATCCCTTCACCATCGTGAACCAAGTGGCTCGGCTCGAGCGCGGCCAGCGCATGTGGACGGTGGCCATCCTCACCGACGACAACCCACCGTCGCCCTATGCGCTCGCTACCCTCCGTGGCGTCACACGCCGCCTCCTCGGCACGACCTAGAGACGCAGAAGACTCGCACCGACTTCACAGCACACTCACAGGCTCTTGCAGCTAGAATCGCAGCAGGAGCCCACGAGGAGCACATACATGGACGAGACACCACAGCAACGCACCCGCATCCTGGTCGTCGACGACGAATCGAGCATCACCGACCTCGTCAGCATGGCCCTCCGCTACGAGGGATTCGAACCGGAGATCGCCCACAACGGCCAGCAGGCGATGAGCAAGACGCAGTCGTTTCGTCCCGGTCTCATCGTGCTCGACGTCATGCTGCCTGACTTCGACGGCTTCGAGGTGGCACGCCGCCTGCGTGCCGAGCGCGTCAGCGTGCCCATCCTCTTCCTCACCGCTCGCGACGCCTCCACCGACAAGGTGCGTGGGCTGACCATCGGCGGCGACGACTACGTCACCAAGCCGTTCAGCGTCGAGGAGCTCGTAGCGCGCATCCGCGCCATCCTGCGACGCAGCGAGGGAGCCAAGAAGCGCGAAGACAGCGTGCTCTCGTTCGCCGATCTGGAGCTCGACGAAGACACGCACGAAGTGCTTCGCGACGGCCATCCCATCGATCTCACGCCCACAGAGTTCAAACTGCTCCACTACCTGATGCTCAACCCACGGCGAGTGCTCTCCAAGTCGCAGATCATGGACCGCGTGTGGGCCTACGACTTCGGCGGTCGCGCCAACGTCGTCGAGACGTACATCAGCTACCTGCGTAAGAAAGTCGACGCCGACGGCGCGCCGCTCATCCACACCATTCGCGGCGTCGGCTACAGTCTGCGCCTTCCCAGCGGCGAGGCATGACCCTTCGACTGCGCCTGCTCCTCGCCCTCGTCGGCTTGGTCGCCGCGGGCCTTCTGATCGCCGACGCGGCGACCTACCTCTCTCTGCGCGCATTCATGGTCGACCGCGTCGATCAGCAACTGGCCGACGCCAGCCAGCCAATCTCGGGATGGCTCAACGGCTTCGGGAGGCCCAGCGGCAGCGGCACACAAGCCGCCGGACTCCCCGTGGGCACGTACGCGCGCCTACAGACGACGAGCGGCGAAATCGTGCAGGCAGGTACAGTCGTCGCCTACGAGGGACAATCGCTGCCGTCCCCCAGCATCCCCAAGACTCTGCCGGTATCCCAGCACGACCGCCCCGTGCTGTTCACCACGGGGGCCATCGGCGATCGCACTCACTTCCGCGTCCTCGCGGCCACGAACTCCTCCAGCGGCCAGATTCTCATCGTCGCCATTCCCCTGACCGAGGTACAGCAGACGCTGACCCGACTCCTCACCATCGAGGCGATCGTCACCGGCGCCGTGCTGCTCGGACTGGGAGTGCTCGCCTGGTGGCTCGTGCGGCGCGAGTTGCGGCCGCTCGAAGGAATGGCCGCGGCCGCCGGTCGCATTGCCGCCGGCGATCTCTCGGAACGCGTCGCGCCGGCCGAGCGCAAGACCGAGGTGGGACGGCTGGGTCTGGCCCTCAATGCCATGCTCGAGCGTATCGAACACGCCTTCGCCGAACGCACCGCGAGCGAGGAACGCCTGCGCCGCTTCCTCGCCGACGCGTCACACGAGCTGCGTACGCCGCTCACCTCCATCCGCGGCTACGCCGAGATGTTCCATCGCGGCGCCAAGGACAACGCCGACGACCTCGCCTTGGTGATGCGTCGCATCGAAGAAGAGGGACAGCGCATGGGCATCATGGTCGATGAACTGCTGCTCCTGGCGCGACTCGGCGAGGGCCGCGAACCGGAGCGCGAGGCGGTGAACCTCGGGCGCATCGTCGCCGATGCCGTCTCGGACGCGCGCGCCGCCAACCCCGAACGCGACATCGAGCTCACTACTCCGGACGAGCTCTACGTGCTCGGCGACGACCCTCAACTCCGCCAGGTCGTCGCCAACCTGCTCGGCAACGCCTTGCGCCACACGCCGGCTACGGCCGCCGTGCGCGCTACCGCGGCGACCGACGGCTCCTCGGCCGTCCTCACCGTCAGCGACGAGGGACCCGGGATGCCGCCGGAGGTTGCCGCACGAGTCTTCGAGCCTTTCTACCGCGCCGACCCCGCGCGCGCCCGCACCACCGGCGGTGCCGGACTGGGCCTCGCGATCGTCGCTGCCATCGTCCAGGCACACGGCGGCAGCATCGCGCTGCAGTCCGAGGACGGCGACGGGTCCACCTTCACCGTCCGGCTGCCGCTGACCTCGGCCCCGGCGACGCCCGTCTCAGAATCCGACGCGGACCTCGAGACGACGGTCCCCGAAGCAGAGTCGCCCGCCGCCGAATAGGCGCCCCCCTACGCGGCCGCTCACCTGACCGCGACTTGAGCTAAGTCAACGTTGCAGCCGAAGCCTCCGGTGGTACCATGCCTCCAGCGACTAATCCCAACCAATGGAGTCGGGTATGAACATCACCCCAAAGACCACCGTGCACACGCTGCTCAAGGAGTACCCCTTCCTCCTCGACTTCTTGGCCGGCTACAACCCTGAGTTCGGCAAGCTCACCAACCCGGTGCTCCGCCGCACCATGGGCCGCATGGCAACGCTCGAGAAGGCCGCGGCGCTGGCCGACGTCCCGCTCAACCAGCTCATGACCGATGTCGCCGCCGAGGTCGAGCGGCGTACCGGCGCCAACCCCGGCGTTGCCGACAACGCCGCCAGCGGCGGCATCGACCCGGAACGACTCGAGGCGCTCAAACAGATCATCAAGGATCTGCATGCCGGCCACCCGATGACCGAGCTCACACAGCGCTTCGGCGAGCTCATCGAAGACGTTGAGGCGAGTGAGATCGCCGCCATGGAACAGCAACTCATCGTCGAAGGCATGCCGGAGAGCGAGGTCAAGCGCCTCTGCGACGTGCACGTGCAGGTGTTCTCCGGCGCCCTCGAGGGTCACGAGAAGGTCAAGACGCCCGCCGGTCACCCAATCGATACGTTCCAGCGCGAAAACGAGGCCGTGCTGCAGATCACGAACTCCCTGCGCAAGGTCGCCGGCGCCGTCCGCGCCCCCGGCGACCCCATGAGCGCTTGGCCGACGCTCAAGACGCCGCTGACGAAGACCCTCGAGCGCCTGCGCGAGTTCGAGATCCACTACGTGCGCAAGGAGAACCAGCTCTTCCCCTATCTCGAGAACCACGACGTCGAGGGACCGAGCAAGGTGATGTGGGCGCTGCACGACGACGTCAGAGCAGCGCTCAAAGACGCCCTGCGCTACGCCGCCGACGACAACGCCGAGCAGGCGGCGCTCAGCTCCGAATGGCTGGCGCAGACGGTGGACGACATGGTGACCAAGGAGGAGAAGATCCTCTTCCCCATGGCCATGGAGATGCTGAGCACCGACGAGTGGGTGGCAATCCGCGAAGGCGAAGGCGACGTGGGCTATGCCTACATCGCCGACGTCGCTCAGTGGCCGTCGAGGACCGAACAAGCGCAACCCGCGCAGGCCGCTGCCGCTGTCTCCGGCGGCCTCCTCGGCCTCACTACCGGTGCGCTCACGCTCGAACAGATCAACTTGATGCTCTCCACGCTGCCTTTCGACCTCAGCTTCGTCGACGAGAACGACGAGGTGCGTTACTACAGCGAGGGTGAGCGCGTCTTCCCGCGCAGCCCCGGCGTCATCGGCCGCAAGGTGCAGAACTGCCATCCGCCACGGAGCCTCGACAAGGTGCAAGAGATCATCGACGCCTTCCGCGCCGGCGAGAAGAACACCGCTGACTTCTGGATCCAGGCGCACGGCAGATTCCTTCACATCCGCTATTACGCCATGCGCGACGCGAGCGGCGCCTATCGGGGAACACTGGAAAGCGTGCAGGATGTGACCGCCATCCGCGCCCTCGAGGGCGAGCGGCGGCTGGTCGACTGGTGAGCGAAGGGAGTGCCATGATCAAGGTGAGAACGTTCGCGACACCCATCAGGATCTTCGAGACGATGCACGAGCTCCACGAGCTCGACGAGCAGATCGCGGCCTTCCTCGCCGCCGAGCGCGCCGAGAAGGTGTACGCGATGAGCGACACGACGACCACGGGCGAGAGCGGCGAGACGATCGGTCTCGTCCGCAGCGTCGTGTACAAGACCGAGGACTGAACGAGGAGTCAGGCGCCGCGCGCCAACGGGACCCGCCGAACACGCGGCGCCTCACCAAGAACCACCCAGCACTCATCCTCAATGGAGTGCCGCTGCAACCGTAACGCCGGCAGCACACATCGCGGTTCGTGTTCTGACGTGACAACACTTGCTGGCCTCGCGGGGTCTGCCTGACCCCGACGCGCCGCGTTGACATTCCCCCGCGCTCAGTTGTAGAACGACCGTACGAAGCTCTGGGCACGTGTCAGCAGGGGGGGCAGCCAAGTGACACGCTCACGTCTTTCGGTCTACCTCGGAATCTGTGCGCTCGTCTTTCTCGGATCGCTGATTGGTCTCGTCGTAGCCCTCTCAGGCCCAGACGAGACGCCCACGCCAAACCTCAGCGTCGATGTCGTCGTCGTACCCGAGGTCATGACCGCCGTTCACAAGACCTACTCAGGCACCGACGGCACCTTCCTCGCCAAGACGATCATCAAGAACAACGGCGACCAGCCGGTGACCAACTTCCACATCAGCTACAGCATCCCGGGCTACGTCGAAACCGCCGGGCAAGAGGACTACCCGCTCATCCTCCCAGGGCAGACCGTGAACGACTACTGCTACCCAACCTTCGACGCCGAGCAGATGCGCGAGATCGAGAGCGAGACGCCGGCCGAACTCGATGTTTCCTACACCTACGACGGCAACCTCAATGCCAAGGGTACATCTGCCACGTTCTCGTTCCTGGGTCACAACGACTGGGTGCGCACCTATCTGCCAATCGACGACCAGCTCACCTTCGCCGACACCGTCGACAACATCGCCGCGCTCGCCGCCTGGGTCACCAAGAACGACCCTGAGGTCGAGAAGCTGGCCAAAGACCTCACCGGCGGCATCTTCACGGCAACCGACGACGGCACCCTCAAGGCAGCGCACGAGATTTACGACGGGCTGCGCACCTCACCGCTGCGCTATGTCACCGAGAGCGACTCCTATTGGACCGACCAGGAGGCCCAGCACGTCCAGTTCCCCGCCGAGACGCTGGCGAACAAGGGCGGCAACTGCGTCGACCTGTCGATCCTGTTCGCCGCCCTGCTCGAATCGGTCGGCGTCGAGACCACACTCTGTGCCTCGACCGGTCACTGCCAAGTCGCAATCACGCTGCCCGAGAGCGGCGACATGTACGTCATCGAGGCGACCGCCATCGACAATCCGTCGATCTCCTTCTACGACTCACTGGAGATCGGTCGCACCAAACACGACGAGGAGACGCAACAGTACACGTGGGTTCAGATGAACGTACGAGACGAGTGGGCGAACGGAATGGTGCCGTCATGGTAAGACAGCGACTTCTACGGACCAGGACGCCGGTGCGAACTCTGAGGGGCTTCGGACTGGCCCTCTGGTTCAGCGCTGCACTTCTGGCGCTGTTCGCCGGCCATGCCTACGCAGACGAGAGCGTGCCGGTCACCGACTACGAAGTCAACGAGACGTTCACGATCGCCGTCAATGACGTCGGCGACGCCCACTACACCGATGTCCTCGTCTACGACCCGGACTTCTTCGAGACCGCCGGCCTCGATCTCGAGACATACCCGCAACTCCTCTCACGCCGCTACGAGCGCCAAGCGGCAATCCGCGAACTGCAGAACTTCAACGCCACCATCGAGCGCGAGACCGGCACCGTCAAACTCACCTTCGACGAGCCCGGCTACGCCTACAACCTGGGTGATCACTGGTGGCTGCCGTTCTTCACTCAGGCGCCCACATCGACAGATGGCGCCGCGCAGGTCTTCGAGGAGGACGTCCTCGTCAACAACGAGTTCACCCTGTGGCAAGACGCCGACTTCAAGGTGATCACACGGCTCGAGCTTCCCGCCGGCGCAAGCAACGTGAGCTGGGACGAGAACGATGAGGCAATGCTCTACCAGTTGACCTACGCAGCACCGGCGACAGGCAACGTGCTGCAGCGCAACAGCACCGTGTTCGCGATCGTCTTCGGTCTCTTGATGGCGGCCTCGGCGGTGATCGCCGTGCTGTTGCTGGTGCGCGGCCGCGGCGCGACAGACGCGACGCCGCCGGCGTGAGACTCAGCGGCGGCGCAGGCTCGACAGACTGAGGCGCCGCTGCGAGGCGGGGCTTGCTTGCGCGTTCTTCACCGCCGCCTTGGGCAAGAGCCGAGTGACGACGATATCGACAGCCTCGAGCGACAGCCCAGACGTACGCTCGAGATCCGGTGCCAGCACCTCGTAGGCACGCTCCTGCATGCCGACCAGATCGGTAGCCGGCACATCGGCCTCCACGCGCACGCGGCACCCCTCCCGCCCTTGACTAATCGCCAACGAACGCACAACGATGCCTGTGAGTTCGGCCTTCAGGAGCTTGCGCAGAGCACGCTCGATCGCCGTCACGTCGAGGCTCGTCGCGCCTTGCGCCGTCTCGAGCATGACAAGCGTCGGTCGCTCGCTGCCCGTGCTGCGCACGAGCGCCAGGTACAGCAGCGCGAAGGCGATCACGATGCCGGCGAGGGCGATGCCGCCGGTGAGCGCCCACGTTGGATCGTCGACGAGGCGTCTCCACCAGGTCGAGAACACCCACGTATCCGGCCGACCGGCAGCCAGCGCTACTTCGCGCACGAGCCCTGCAACGGCCGCAACCATGAGGACAATACCCGCGACGACGGCGACGACACGAGTGGTCATGGCTGCGGCAGATACTTCTTGAGTTGACCCACGCGCAGGACGGTCGCCTGCACGGTGACCCCCGTGACCTCGCGACCGACGATGCGACTCAACTGCCGCGCGACCTTGGCGTCGACTTCACGCTGTACGCCGGCCGCATCGGCCAACGGTCGTGCGTAGATCTTGAGCGAACCCTGGGGGGCGCCCCCCCGCTCGCGCAGGCGCGCCCGTGCCCGGACGACATCGGGGTGACGTACCGCATTCGTCTCCGCCACCCACTCCAGAGTCGGCAGAGAGACGAGCACGCCACCATGCGGGGCACGCAACCAGAGCGAACGTTCTCCGCGCCGCAGCGCAACGGCAACGAGACCGGCGAGTACCAACAGCGCGATGCCGTAGAGCAGGGCGCGCACTTCGTAGCTACCGCGTGCGACGAGCGAACCGGGCACGGCGTCGCTCCAGCCCAGCAGCGCGGCGCCCAGCAGCACCGCCAGCACCAAACCCACCAGCGCGCCGATGAGCAGGAGCAACGTGGTCGCGAGACGCACCCCGCCGGCCGGCGCCTCACGTCTCGGTCTGGAGCTGTCAGCCATTGCCGCCAGGCGCATCCTCCGGGAACACGACATCGTTCACGAGAACGTTCACCGCGCGTACCTTCAGTCCCGTCGACGACTCGATCTGCTCTGTGACCGCGAGCCGGCATGCCTCGGCGATCTTGGGCACGTTGGCACCGAAGAGAATGCTCATGGTGATGTCGACGTCGACGCTGTCGTCGTGCAGATCGACACTCACCCCTGGTGTTCCCTTGTCGCCACGCAACCCCGCCAGTGCCCGCGAACTCCCGCCACCGAGCGCGTGAATCCCTTCGATACCGGAGATCGCCTTGTACGCGACTTTGGCGACTACGTTGTCGGAGATCGATATGCCACTTACCGAGCCAGATGCTTCCGGGTTTACGCTGTCAGCCATCGGGAGCCTCCCGTCGTCGTTCGGTGGCGGTCTGACGAACAACCGCCGGGATCACCGCCAGTCTACCCACGATTCGCGCCAACCGCATCAGCCACACTTCGAGTAGCCGCACAGTCTGCACACCACACACCCGCCCTCATGCTCGATCACGCCGCCGCAATCCGGACACGCCCCCTGCGATACCTCGACGAGCGAGAGTTGCGGCTGCGGCTCGGTCGGCTGGCCGGCCGCGCCGAGCACGTAGCGGCGCTCAATCGCCTTCCCGATGGCATCGGCACACGAAAGGATCGCGTTGGGGCCGAAGCCGTAAGGCACATGACAACGAATACCCTTGAGTTGCTCGACGACCTCGGCCGCGCTGGCGCCCTTCTTCAGCGCCAAGCTGATGAGCCGGCCCAGCGCCTCGGTATTGCTCGAGGCGCAGCCGCCGGCCTTACCCATGTTGGCGAACACCTCTCGCGGCCCGAACTCGTCGTCGTTCATGATCACGAAGAGCTTGCCGCAGCCCGTCTCCATGCGCTGCGTCTCTCCGCTCAAGAGCTGCGGCCGTGACGGACGCGAGGTGGCAATGCCGCCCATCACGGCCTCACGCTCACGCTTCTTCTTCGTTTGGCCGACGTTGAGCACCTGCTCCTCGCGGCTGCCGTCGCGGTAGATGGTCACGCCCTTACAGCCGCTTTTGAAGGCGAGCTGATAGACGTTCTCGACGTCCTCGACGGTAGCCTCGTTGGCGAAGTTGACCGTCTTCGACACGGCGTTGTCGGTGTGCTTCTGGAAGGCCGCCTGGATCTTGATATGCCATTCCGGCGTAACGTCGTGCGCCGATGCGAACACCCGCTGAACATCGGGCGGAACACCGTCGAGGTGACGCACCGAGCCGACGTCGGCGATCTTCTTCATGAGCTCATCGCTGTAGAAGCCGCGCTCTCTGGCGACCTTCTCGAAGTACGGGTGTACCTCGATCATGCTCTCGTCGTCGAGGATGTTGGCACGCACGTAACTCACGGCAAAGAGCGGCTCGATGCCGCTCGAACTGCCGGCAATGATGCTGATGGTACCGGTCGGCGCGATGGTGGTCGTGGTGGCGTTGCGCACCTGCGTCCCCCCCGGCCAATCGTAGATAGAGCCCTCGAAGCTCGGGAAGACACCACGGTCGCGGGCCAGAGCTTCGCTCTCCGCCCGCGCCTGATCGTGGATGAAGTCCATCACCTCACCGGCGAGTCGAACCGCTTCCTCGGAGTCGTACGGTACGCCGAGCATGAGCAGCATGTCGGCGAAGCCCATCACGCCAAGCCCGATCTTGCGGTTCTTCTTGGTCATCTCCTCGATCTGCGGCAACGGGTAGCGATTGACGTCGATGACGTCGTCGAGGAAGCGCACCGCCGCGCGCACGACGCGGCCGAGATGCTCGTAGTCGATGGCGCCGTCGGCGACGACACGAGAGAGGTTGATCGACCCCAAGTTACAGCTCTCGTACGGCAACAGCGGCTGTTCGCCGCACGGATTGGTGCTCTCGATCTCACCCAGATGCGGCGTCGGGTTGTCGGCGTTGATGCGATCGATGAAGACGATGCCGGGATCGCCGTTCTTCCAGGCGAGAGTGACCATACTGCGGAAGACCTTGCGCGCGTTGAGCTTGCGCACGATCTCACCCGAACGCGGATTGACCAGCGGATACTCCTCGTCGTTGGCCACGGCGCGCATGAAAGCGTCGGTGACGGCGACTGAGATGTTGAAGTTGTTGAGTCGGTCGTCGTCTTGCTTGGCGCTGATGAAATCGAGGATATCGGGGTGATCGACACGCATGATGCCCATGTTGGCCCCGCGCCGTGTACCGCCCTGCTTGATCGTCTCGGTGGCGGCATCGAAGACGCTCATGAAAGAGAGCGGCCCCGACGAGACCCCCTTGGTGCTGAGCACGACATCGTTGTGGGGACGCACGCGCGAGAAGCTGAAGCCCGTGCCGCCGCCGCTCTTGTGGATGAGCGCCGTGTTCTTGATCGCTTCGAAGATGGACTCCATCGAGTCGCCGACCGGGAGTACGAAGCAGGCCGAAAGCTGCCCCAGTTCCCGGCCCGCGTTCATCAGCGTGGGGCTGTTGGGCAGGAACTCGAGCGAAGTCATGAGATCGTAGAACGTCTGCTCCAACTCCTCCACGGGTGCCGCCGGGTTGTACAGACGCTCCGCCTGCGCGATAGCGTTGGCGACGCGACGAAACATCTCTTCAGGGGTCTCGAGAAGCTCGCCGTTCTCGCCCTTCTTGAGGTAGCGACGCTGCAGGACCCTGAGCGCGTTCGCGGTGAGCTCGATGACCGCGTTGTCTGTGTCACCCATTGTGCCGATCCCCCTCCTCGCGGCCGCCGTCGGCGGCCTGCTGCATACGCTCGTCGTCGCCCTTCATCGCGGACATCGGCGGCTCGAGCCGAGCGAGCTCCCGCTGGAACTCGGCGACGGTCTCAAACTGCCGGTAGACCGAAGCGAACCGCACGTAGGCGACCTTGTCGATTTCGCGGAGATGACGCAGGGCGCCCTCTCCCACCATCTGTGTCGTGACGACTCGACCGGGCACGCGCCGCAGATCGTTCTCGATCTCGTCCACGACGCGCTCCAGACGTTCGAGTGGAATGCCGCGCTTCTCCGTCGCACGCAGGAGCCCGTTGAGCAATTTCTGGCGAGCGAAGACCTCCTCGCTCCCGTCGCGCTTGCGCACCACGAGCGGCACCTCCTCGATGCGCTCGTAGGTCGTATAGCGCCGCTCGCAACCGAGGCACTCGCGGCGGCGCCGTATGGCGTCGCCGGCCTCGGAGTCGCGGGAGTCGACGACTCGGCTGTCTTCGCTGTTGCAGAAGGGACAACGCACCGGGGACCTCCGCATCCACAACATCTTGTGTGTCCATAACCCAGAGCACCACACTATAGAGTAGTGCTCGGACGGATCAAGCGCGTTTGGCGATGCCTCGCAGGCATCCAGGCTCGGAAGTGCCTCACGGTAAGGTAAAACCTTAGAGTCTGCCCCGAGATGCCTTGCTCAGGCCGTGCTCACGTCTGCTCCCGCGGTCGAGACGCGCCTCCGGCCCCCACACCTCCGCGGCGCGCCGCGGAGGTGTTCGAAAGGTATACTTGCCGGCATGAATATCATCGTGCTGCCGACGTACAACGAGCGCGACAACCTTCGCCCTGCCCTCGCCCGCATTCGCGACGTCGCCGACCGGCGCGGACTCCAACTGCACACGCTCATCGTCGACGACAACTCGCCGGACGGCACCGGCGAACTCGCCGACCGCCTGGCCGCAGAGATCCCCGATACCTCGGTCCTGCATAGAGCAGGCAAGGAGGGCCTGGGGCGCGCCTACATCGCCGGCTTCCGCGAAGCCCTGGCGCGCGGGGCCGACCGCATCTTCGAGATGGACGCCGACCTCAGCCACGACGCCGCCTACTTGCCGGGCTTCCTGCGCCTCATCGATCAGGGCGCCGACCTCGTCCTCGGTTCGCGCTACGTGCCCGGAGGAGGTGTTCGCAACTGGGGCCTATCGCGCAAGGTCATCAGCCGCGGCGGTTGCCTCTACGCCCAGTGCATCCTCGGCCTGCCGTACCACGACCTCACCGGCGGCTATAAGTGCTTCCGCCGCCGCGTGCTCGAATCGATCGACCTCGACAGCATCGACACCGCGGGGTACGGCTTCCAGATCGAGATGACCTATCGCGCCCATCAACTCGGATTCAAGATCGCGGAGCTGCCGATCATCTTCGTAGACCGAGCCGCGGGCACGTCCAAGATGAGCAACGATATCGTTGTCGAAGCGATGCTGAACGTGTGGAAGCTCCGCTTCAGCCAAGCTCCACGCCGCCGCGAGGCGTGAGCGCCGCCGAGAAAGCCCGCATCCTGGCCATCGACGTCGGCGCCGGTACCACCGACGTCTTGCTCACCCAGCCGGGCGAACCACTGGAGAACGCCGTCAAACTGGTGGTGCCGTCGCGCACTCGCGTGGTGGCCGCCGAAATCGACGAGGCGACGGCTCGCGGCCGCGCCGTCGCCTTCGACGGACCCACCATGGGAGGCGGCGCCTGCGCCGCCGCCATGAAGCGACACGTCGCCGCCGGTCTGCCTTTTCTGGCCACGCCGGAGGCGGCCCTCACGTTCGCCGACGACCTCGAGCGCGTGCGCGCGGACGGCGTGACCGTGGTGCCTGAAATCGAGATCATCCCGCGGCTCGGCGCTCTGTCACAAAGCAGCGTCGTGATTCGCAGCGGCGACCTCGGCCTCGCAACGTTCGCGCAGGCGCTCACCCTGCTCGGCGTCGATGCCTCGTGCGTCGACGCCGTAGCCATCGCGGCGCAGGATCACGGCTTCAGCCCGAGTCGGTCGAACCGCGTCGTCCGCTTCGCCCTCTGGGAGGCCGCCATCGCCGCGCGCCGGCACCTCAACGAGCTCTTCTATGCACCAGCCGAGATTCCCGCAGATCTCACACGCCTGCAAGCTGTCGCACGCCAGGCGCAAAGCCTCGCCCACGGCATGCCGGTCCTCGTTGCCGATACAGGCCCAGCAGCTCTCTATGGCGCCCTCCCCAACAACATCGACAACGCCGTTCTCGTCAACATCGGCAATGGTCACACATTCTGTGTCGTCGCTCTTGAGCGACGCTTCACCGGCGTCTTCGAGCACCACACCAGCTGCCTGACTCGCGACCGTCTCGAGGAGTACTTGCGACGCTTCCTCAAGGGCCGCCTGACGACCGAGGAAGTGCTCGCCGACGGCGGACACGGAGCCATGCTGGATTCCGGCGCCGTCGCCAGCGTGACCGAGCTGCCGATCCTCGTCACCGGGCCGCGCCGCGAGCTCCTGCGAGGCACAACCCTCGCAGCCGAGTTTGCGGCCCCACATGGCGACATGATGCTCACCGGGTGCTTCGGCCTGCGGCGCGCCGTCCTCGACCGCTTCGGCGCGCAGTTGCCACCGTCGGAGAGGCCATCCCACCAGTAGTAGTAGTCGCCGCGCGCACTCCGCCCAACGGCGACAGCAAGGACAACGGCTGTGAACGACATCCGCGACCAGGAACCCACGCAACCCGACCGATCCCACGCCGCTCCGCCGCACGCCGACCGCGTCCTCGACGCCAGCGGCCTCGCCTGTCCCATGCCGCTCCTCAAGGCGCACAAGGCACTCCAGGAACTGGCCAGCGGCCAGGTGCTGCAGGTCGTCACCACCGATCCGAGCTCCGCGAACGACATGAGGGCATGGATGAACAAGAGCGGCCACACGCTGGTCGCGCAGAACTGCGCAAGACTGCCTTACGTCTTCTACATCAGGAAGGAGTAGAGGACGCGCAGGCTATTCTACGGCCGCTCGATGCCGATGAAGGCGTGCGTGAACGCGGCCTTCGTCACCGCATCGTAGGCGCAGAAGACGATCAGCCGCAGCCGCGACTTCGGATGCTCGCTGAGGTAACGGACGGTCTCGGCGAGCATGAGACGAGCGCATTCGTACACCGGGAAGCCTCCGACCCCAGTGCCAAAGGCGGGCATCGCCAGCGACCGTAGCTTGTGGCGCTCAGCTGCAGCCAGCGCGTTGTAGGTCGCCGTCTTGATCGCCTCGCCGCTCGTCTGCAAGTCGACCCCCATGACCACGGCGTGAAGAACGTGTTTGGCCGGCAGAGCGTGACCGCCCGTCACAACGACGGCGCCGATCTCCACAGGGCCCTGTCGCATGGCCTCCTGCTCGATGATCTCACCACCGACGTGCTTGATCGCCCCGGCCACGCCGGCCCCCATCCAGAGCTCGCTGTTGGCGGCGTTGGCGATCGCATCGAGGTGCAGCGTCGTGATATCGCCCGCGAAGATCTCGAGAGCGGTCTTACCGACAGACGTCTTCATCGTCCTCCCAGCTCGCTGGTGACTCTCGCTGTCGCGATTATAGCCGTCCGGGCGCGACGCACGTGACGCGTCTCTTGTGCCCGCCTTGCCTTTGCGGCGAGAATGGGCATGCTGTGAATCGTTCTCACTCCAACCTCATCGATGCACTCCTGATCGCCGCGGTGGTCTTCCTCGGCCTGGCCTTGTCGATGTCGCTGGTCATCCCCGGCCTGCCCGGTTGGGCTTTGTACCTCTCGCTCGGCGGCCTTGCCGGCGTCGCCATGGCGCTCACCGTCGCCCGCTTCGTCACGCGCCCGGATCGCCTGCGCGCGCTGCAGAGCCATCGCATCCTCGTGATCGCGGACGAAAGCCTCGCTCACCTACGCCGCGGCCTGAGCGAGGAGACGGCCCAAGAGGTCTGCCGCATCGTCCTCGCGCATACCGATGCGGCCGCAGTCGCGATCACCGACACGAACGAGATCCTCGGCTTCGCCGGTATCGGAGAAGACCACCATCTCGTGGGTAGCCCCATCCTCACCGCAGCCACCCGCGAAGCGCTAGAGACGGACCAGCTGAGCGTCTTGCGCACTCGCGAGGAAATCGACTGTCCCAACCGCGATTGCCTGTTGCGCGCGGGCATCGTGGTTCCGCTGCACATACGCAAACGCCCGGCGGGCAGCCTCAAGTTCTACTACACCACCCCGCGACTCCTGAATGAGACGCAACTCGCCATGGCCGAGGGACTCGCGCATCTGCTCTCCACACAGCTCGACATCGGCGAGCTGGACCATCAGACGGCGCTCGCTTGCAGCATGGAGCTCAAGGCCCTACAGGCGCAGATCAATCCCCATTTCCTCTTCAACACGATCAACACGATCGCCAGCCTCATCCGCACCGACCCTCCACAGGCACGCGAGCTGTTGCGCGAATTCGCGAGCTTCTACCGTCGAACCCTCGAGATGGACGACGACCTCATCACGCTCGAGCAGGAACTGGAGTATGCGCGCTCCTACTTCCTCTTCGAGCGCGCCCGTTTCGGCGAGCGCGTGCAGCTCAGCGTCGCCGCCGACGCAGCGCACCTCAACCTCCTCGTCCCCGCCTTCATCCTGCAGCCCCTGGTCGAGAACGCAGTTCAGCACGGGATGACCGCCGAGGCTCCACTGCACGTGGCGCTCACGACCAGCGTCGATCGTGATCTCGCCCTGCTCAGCGTCACCGACGACGGCGCCGGGATGAGCGAGGAGGATCTCGAACGCATTCTCGAGCCCGGCTTCGGCAGGGGCAACGGCATCGCGCTCAAGAACGTGCACGACCGACTGCGCGGGCATTTTGGGCCCGGTTCGGGCATCTCTGCCTCGAGTCGCCTCGGACAGGGCACCACAGTGACGTGCGTCATCGTTCGCCCTCGCGAAGACCAAGACCAGCGCACCATCACGCCGACCCTGGCAGGCCTACCGGTAGGATGAGACACAGACCGTGAGCATTGGGAGGGCAGAATGAGCGCACCAGCACCCATTAAGGCGCTCGTCGTCGACGACGAGGCCCCGGCGCGCTCCGAGCTCCGCTACATGCTCGAGCAGGCGGGCGGAGTCGAGGTCGTCGGCGAGGCCGGCAGCGCCAGCGAGGCGCGTCAGCTCATCGCTGCGATCGAGTACGATCTCGTCTTTCTCGACATCGAGATGCCCGGACTCAGCGGCCTCGACCTTGCGGCCGCGCTGGCGACCAGCGAGCGGAGCCCGGCCGTAGTCTTCGTCACGGCCTACGGCGAGCATGCACTACGAGCCTTCGACGTGGCGGCGACCGACTACATCGTCAAGCCCGTCAGCCTGCAACGGCTGCGCCAGGCGCTGGCGCGCGTCGATGCCGGCCGCACTCAGCCGCGCGCGCCGGCACTCGAGGCGCCCACGGCAAGCGCGGCCGACGGCGGTGAGGCCGCGCGCGCCGACAGCGCGACCGCCGGCTCCCCAGAGGCCGGTGCGCGCATCGAGCGCATCCCCGTGGAGAAGGGAGGCCGCACGCTCCTCATCCCGGCGGAAGAGATCCTTTACGTCGAGGCTCACGACGACTACTCCCGCGTCCACACGGTCGACGGTCGCTTCCTCTCGGCGCTGTCGCTGACAACCCTCGAGGAACGTCTCGAGGCGCTCGGCTTCTTTCGCGTCCACCGCAGCTACCTCGTCGCCCTCGGTCGCGTTCGCGAGGTTCTGCCGATGTACGGCGGCACACTCGTGCTGCGCCTGAGCGACGACGCAGGCACGCAGATCCCCGTCTCACGACGGCGCGCCGCGGCCTGCAAGCGGGCTCTGGGCATGTGACACGGGCGAGTCGCCGATGAACGGGCGGGCGGCCGCGTATCGCCGCTGAACGGTAGCTAGACGCCGCTCAACCCGGCGAGATATGACGTCGCGACCGCTCGCCGCCCACCCGTAGACGATGCCGCCCGCCCTCCTCAGTCCTCCACCCACCGAGTCACTCTCCTCGTTCCGGCGTTTGTTCATTACCGTGCGATGCACAGGAGTATGGCTGCCCCACCGGCAGCCGACGAATCGTCCCCGGGGGAGAGGTGGTACGTATGGTCAAACTCGTCGTAACGGGCGCCGCGGAGGATGTGAATCTCGCAGATATCGGCGAGTTACAGCACAGCATCCATCGCATCTTGCTGCCGACCGACGGCTCAGAACCGGCCGTGAAGGCAACACAGTACGCGGTCATGCTCGCCAAGCTCTTTGAGGCGTCGATCTCCGCGATCTACGTCGACACGGGACTCGAGGACGTCGAGCTCCCAGACGAACTCCTCGCCGATGACGACTTCGAGGGTGTGCATCCGTCGGCGAAGGGCCTGATCGTCGCGTATCGCATCGCGCACGCCAACGGCGTCGATTGTTCGATCGATGTCGTGCGCGGCGGCGTCGCCAAGCGCATCGTCGCAACGGCGGAATCCGTCGGCGCAGGCATGATCGTCCTCGGCGACACGGGAAGGACAGGGCTCAAGCGCATTGCCCTGGGCTCTGTCGCCGAGGCAGTCGTCAAGGCGGCCGAAATCCCAGTACTCGTCATCAAGGCCGACTGAGAAAGGAGGAACCGTGGCGAATTCAGCATCACAGCCCAATCTCGAACCGGCCGACGCCACCGTCGAAACCTCGGCACAGCACGCGAGACACGGTGAGCACGTCGACACCATCGAGAACGTTAACCAGGTGTTCCTCAGGCAGCGGCGCTTGAGCTTCAGCTTCGGCGCCGTGTTCTTCGCCGTCACCCTCCTGATCCCGGCATTCACGATCTGGTGGCCCTGGTGGTGGGACGTCACATTCTGGGGCGGCTTCACGATGAACTACTTCATCGTCTCTCTGCTCTACTTCGTGTTCCTCTGGGTGATGGCCTGGGTCTACTCCGCCATGGCCGACAAGCTGGACGAGAAGCTGGCGCACATGGACACGGAAGAAGAGCAGAATCTCGATATCGAGCGCATCAGAGAGGCTGCCACGGATGAGGGGAGCGGCTCGTGAACACCACTGCTATCCTGTTGGTCGCCGCGCTGGTACTGATCACGATCGGCCTTTCGATCTTCTCCCAGCGCTTCACGCGAACCACCACCGACTTCTATCTCGCCGGCCGTAAGGTTGGCTCGTTCACCAATGCGTCCGCCATCTCCGGCGACTACCTCTCGGCCGCCTCGTTCCTCGGCGTCGGCGCCGCCGTGTACGCCTCGGGTCTCGACGGCGTCTGGTACGCAGCCGGGTTCGCCGGCGGCTTCATGGTCGTCGTCCTCTTCATCGCCAGCGCTCTGCGGCGTTTCGGCGAGTACACCGTCGCCGACTTCGCATACGGGCGCTTCGGCAGCAACCGCATCCGTCTCGTCAGCGTGCTCGCCGTACTCATGGTCTCGCTCTTCTACATGGCTCCGCAGATGTATGGCGCCGGCTCCACCTGGAAGGTGCTCGTCGGCAAGAGCTTCTTGCCGTCAAGCGATGCCGGTCTCTTCCTCGGAGTTGACTCCATCTACCTCTCCGGCGTCGTCGTCGTCGCCGCCATCATGATGTTCTACGTCGCCATGGGCGGCATGAAGGGCACCACGCTCAACCAGGTGATCCAGTTCTGGTGGCTGTGGCTGGCCATGTTCCTCGTCGTCGCTTTCGCCTTCGGCAACGGCTTCGACTACGCCAAGAACCTCCAGGAAGCCAGCGACGGTCAGCTTGTCGCAGTGACTTCCATGACGGCCACTGCACTCACAACACCAGACGCGAAGACCGGGGTCACGCCGCTCGAGAAGGCTAAGTCCGTCAT
Source organism: Thermoleophilia bacterium (assembly GCA_041393415.1). GTDB lineage: Bacteria > Actinomycetota > Thermoleophilia > UBA2241 > UBA2241 > CAIXSE01. The sequence continues at coordinate 87,352 of JAWKKE010000004.1, forward strand.
GACCCCTGAGGGCTTCGCCAAGGTCGAAGCGGCCGTGGCCGAGAATGACCCTGCGGCGAAGATCCCGGTCGTCTTGCCGGCAGTCAACAAGCTGCACGAGGTCAAGCTGCTCTTCAACGCTCCGGGCCATCGTTACAACGCCTTCGACCAGTTCTCCATGGTGCTGGCGCTCGTGCTCGGGACCGCTGGTCTGCCGCACATTCTGAACCGCTACTACACCAACCCGTCGGGCAAAGCCGCCCGCCGTTCGACCTTCTGGGTGCTCATCTTCATCGGCACCTTCTACATCATGGCCCCCATCGCCGGCCTCTTCGGTCGCCTTGAGGTGTTCAAGCAGTTCTTCGCCGGCAATGCGCCGTCGAACGCATCCTACGTGGATGGCTACCTCGTCAAGTCCGACGCTCTCATGCCCGCACTTGGGCAGATGCTCGGTGGGCAGGCCCTTCTCGGCATCGTGGCCGCCGGCGCCTTCGCGGCCATGTTCTCCACCGTCGGCGGCCTGCTGATCGCTTCGGCTTCCGCCATCGGTCACGACGTGTACGAGAAGTACATCAACCCCAACGCCTCTCAGCGCCGTCGCGTCGTGGTCGGCAAGACCGCCGTCATCGTGGTCGCACTGCTCGGCCTCTTCCTCGGTTGGCTCATTCCCTACAGCAACCTGCCCAACGTCTATCCGGCGCTCATCGCCATGATGGTGACCTGGGCATTCGCCGTCGGCGCCTCGTGCTTCGTGCCCATGCTGCTCACCGGCATCTGGTGGAAGGGAACCACTGAGCGCGGCGCCATCGCCGGCATGATTGTCGGTCTCGCCGGCTCGGTCGGCATCATCTTCCTCAACATCCTGCAGCAGGTCGGTACTGTCGGAAAGACCGGCGTGATCGGCTTTCTCGGCTCACTGACATTCCCGGTGCTCTTCACCTTCCCGCTCGCCCTGTTCACCATCATCATCGTGAGCAAGATCGACGGGAAGCTCCCGGACAACGTGGATCAGATCTGGCTGCGGATCCACGGCACGGCCTCCGAGCGGCATGAGAAGCAGCTCGGACTGGACAAGGTCGGCGGTCTCTTCAGTGGAGGCAAGAAGTAACTTTCCTCCCCTCAGAGTAATCACCGCTTGCCAGAACCGGGCGGCGCCGCACCCCCTCCCCCCAGCGGCGCCGCCCGGTTCGCTGTTCAGGCACAGAGAGAGGGGCGCGCGGGAGTGTGTCCCGCCCGAGCGCCCCTCTCTCTGTGCCTCCGCAGCTACTTCCGCTTTCCGAACAGCCGGCGGCGCACCGCCGCCCGCTTGAGCCACTGAATACCCTCGGTTGGATTAAGTCGCTTCGGGCACGCCTCGACGCAGTTGGTGATCGTGTGACAGCGATAGATGCCGCGTTCGTTCTCCCAGGCCGGCATGCGTTCGGCGCCGCCCTCGTCGCGCGAGTCGACCTCGAAGCGATACGCCTTGAGCAGCGCCGCGGGACCGAGGTAGTTGCCCTCCGCCCACACCGACGGACAACTGCTGTAGCAGGCGCCGCAGAGAATGCAGTCGATGGCCATGTCGAGGTCGCGGCGTTCGCGTGGCGATTGCACGAGCTCGCGCTCGGGAGTCGCCGACGTGCGCATGAGCCACGGCTTGATGTACTCATACTTGGCGAAGAAGTCCGTCATGTCGCAGACCAGATCGCGCACCAGCGGCAGGTGCGGCAGCGGCTCAACGGTGATCGTGCCTTCGGACAGCTGACGCACATTGGTCTGGCATGCCAGCCGGTAGCGACCATTGATGTACATGGCGCACGAGCCGCACACGGCCGCCCGGCAGCAGTAGCGAAACGCCAGCGACGAGTCGTGGCGCTCCTGAATCGCGAACAGGCCCTCGAGGACGGTGAGGCTGCTCTCGAACGACACCGTGAACTCGTCCCAGCGTTCGCCGCCGCCGCCGTCATGGCCCGGATCGTAGCGCTTGATGCGGAACGTCGACTCAGGCATCAGATCGTCCTCGCGGGCATCAGTACGTCCTCTCCTGCGGCTCGAAGGTGCCGAGCGTAACTGCCTTGTCTTCCAGACGGGGATCGGCACCATCGGCGTAGGCGAGCGTATGCTTGAGCCAGGCGTCATCGTCGCGCGCCGGGTAGTCGGTGCGCGCATGTGAGCCGCGCGACTCCGTACGCCTCAGAGCGCCCGCAGCAACAGCCAGCGCAACGTCGACCATTCCCTCGAGTTCGAGGGTGCGCAGCAGGTCGAGGTTGAAGATGCCGCCGTTGTGACGGAGCCCGACGTCCGCGCAGCGCTCTTTGAGCGCCTGCAGCTTGACGAGGCCCTCGCGCATCTGCGACGCCTCGCGGAAGACGCCGAAATGCTCCTTCATCGTGGCCTTCATCTCGGCTCGCACAGCGTACGGGTCCTCGCCGAGCGCACCGCGCACCGCGAGATTGGCGACGCGCACCTCGGTCGCGGCGAGATCGCGGCGAGCGGCAGTCGACACGGCATCGTCGCTTGCCCCGACCTCGCGCCCGAGGAGATCCTGGGCCGCCGCCGCACCCGCGCGGCGCCCGAACACGATTGTCTCCAGCAATGAGTTGCCGCCGAGTCGGTTTGCCCCGTGAACGCTCACGCAGGCGCACTCCCCGGCGGCGTAGAAGCCGCCGAGCTGCGTGCGCCCATCGACGTCGGTGTCAATGCCGCCCATGGTGTAGTGCTGGCTCGGCACCACAGGCACCGGCTCGTCGATAGGATCGACGTGCTCAAAGTGGATCGCCAGGTCGCGGATTCCGGGCAGGCGCTCGAGGATCTTCTGCGCTCCGAGATGCCGCAAGTCGAGGTACACATACCCCTTGCCGTCGATTCCGCGGCCCTCGAGGATCTCGGTTTGGATAGATCGTGAGGTGATGTCGCGCGGCGCCAGCTCCATCGCCTTGGGGGCGTAGCGCGCCATGAACCGCTCGCCGGAACCGTTGACGAGATAGCCACCCTCTCCACGAGCGCCCTCACTCATCAGGATGTTGCTGGTAAGCAACCCCGTGGGATGAAACTGGATGAACTCCATGTCTTTCAGCGGCACCCCGGCATGGTAGGCGATCGCCGCCCCGCCGCCCGTACTGATGATCGCGTTGGTGGAGTTGCCGTACACGCGCCCCGCTCCGCCCGTCGCCATGATCACCGCGTCGGCGGTGAACGCATGGAAGCCGCCGCGCACGATGTCGTACGCGACCACCCCACGGCAGACGCCGTCGACCACGATCAGATCGGTGACGAAGACCTCCACGTACATGGTGATCTGACGCTGGTAGGCGCGCTCCACGAGGCAGTGGAGGAGGTAATGGCCAGTCTTGTCGGCGCCGTAGCATGTGCGGGGAAAGCCGGCGCCGCCGAACGGGCGTTGAGCGATACGTCCGTCATCGAAGCGGCTGAACGGACAGCCCCAGTGATCCATCTCGAAGATCACGCCGGGCGCATCGGCGGTCATCTGCACGACGGCGTCTTGATCGGCGAGATAGTCCGATCCCTTCACCGTGTCGAAGGCGTGCCGCATCGGTGTGTCGTCGTGACCTTCAGGATGATTGGCCAAGGCCGCGTTGATGCCTCCCTGCGCGGCTCCTGAGTGACTGCGCGCCGGGTGCACCTGACTGAGCACGGCGACGTCGATCCCCGCCGCCTTGGCTTCGACGGCGGCGCGAAGGCCTGCGAGGCCGCCGCCGATGACGAGCAGTTGATGATGACGGGCGACGTCCGACACGATCAGCTCACCCACACCCAGAGCGCCCAGACGCCGAAGGCGATGCCCGCCGCGCCGATCACGATGAGCACAGCGTTCAGCGCCCGACGTGCGCCGGCGTTCGCAAAGGCGTAGTCGAGCGCCACCATGCGCACCCCATTCAACCCGTGGAAGACCACCGCCACCAGCAGCACGACGTCGTTGACGAGGACGGCACCGGCCCCCAAACGCTCGGCGATGTTGTCGTACGAGAGCTCCCCCAGAGCGATGTAGTGCGTGAGCACCAGATGCACCCCGATGGTGACGAGCACGAGCACGGCGGTGACGCGCTGGCCGAGCCACGGCCACACGCCGCCGCGACTGCGATCGACCGTCTCTCGTCGCAGGGTCATGCGTCACTCACTTCAAACGCGCGGACGTTGGCCACCGCACGCTCGCTGTCTGCCGCTCGCATCATCCCAGAATGAAGCTCGAAGCTTTGAAGGCGAACAGGCCGAGCGCCGCCGCGGCCAGGAACATGCACACCCAGAAGATCGCCTTGTGGCTGCGCACGCCGACACCGAAGTCCATGAGAATGACGCGCACACCGTTCAGCGCGTGGTAGAGCACCGCCGCGACAAGCATGAGATCGAGGAAGACAAGGAAGGGCCGGTCGAGCGTCTCGAAGAGGCTATCGAGACTCTCCGGCCCTCCGATGCGCCCTTGCGAGATCACCCACAGGTGCGCCACCAAGTAGAGCACGAGCACGACGCCGCTGATACGGAAGAGGATCCACGACCACATGCCGAGACCCTTCCACAGGCCGGCCCCTGCGTCGCCATCTCTGGTTGGTTTCTGCGGCACCGCCACCGTGCTTACGCGAATCGAAAGAGGACATGCGCTCCTGTCGGGGCGCGTAAATCGTAGCGGGCGGGGGCTTTCGCAGAAAGCCCCCGCCCGCATCCGTACAGCATCTCAGACTAGTCTGTGTCGATTTGACTCAGAGGAAGAAGATGAACGTGTTGAGGATGAAGATCGGGATGAGGAAGATCGCCGCCCAGCCGATGTAGGCGAAGAAGTTCGGCATCTTGATGCCCTGCTCCTCGGCGATCGACCTGACCATGAAGTTTGGCGCGTTGCCGATGTATGAGTTCGCGCCCATGAACACGGCGCCACACGACACCGCCGCCAAGTACGCGGCCGGAGCGAAACCGTACGTCGGATTCACCGTGGTTCCCATCAGGTCGGGGAAGTTCTCGAGACCCAGCAAGCCTTGCGCCAGCGACGTGAATACAAGGTACGTCGGCGCGTTGTCGAGGAACGATGAGAGGCCGCCCGAGAGCCAGAAGAACTGCCACGGCTGATCGATACCGAACTGGTCGCCGCGCTCCTTGAGGATCGCCAGTGCCGGGATCATCGAGGCGAAAATACCGGCAAACACAATCGCCACCTCGCCGATGGGCGCCCACGAGAACTGGTTGCGCTGACGTGGCGCCCTCGGGCTGAGGAAGAGCGAGCAAAGCACCAGCAGCACGTACACGCCGTCGCGCATCCACCACTGCACAGGGCCACCCTTATCCACACCGTACGTGCCGGAGATCATCGTCATGGCGATGACGCCGGCGAGGAAGAGGAAGTTGATGCCGCCCTGGATGCGGATCTTCTCCGGGTTGGCCTTGTCCAACTTCTTCGCGCTCGCCGACTCCTTCTTGAAGTAGTAGCTATCGAGCACGAAGAAGACGATGAGCAGGATGATCTGCGTGATGAGCCATTGTGGCCACAGGCGCAGCGTCCACGTGAAGTCGATGCCGCGCAGGAAGCCGAGGAAGAGCGGCGGGTCGCCCAGCGGGGTGAGCAAGCCGGCCGTGTTACAGACGATGAAGATGAGGAAGACGAAGATGTGCTTCTTGTGCGTCCGGCCGCTGTTGGCACGCAGCAGCGGGCGAATCATCAGCATGGCCGCGCCGGTTGTCCCTACGAAGTTCGCGAGCAGGGAACCAACGATGAGGAAAGCCAGGTTGTTCTTGGGCGAACCAACGGTGTCGCCGGCAATGTAGATCCCCCCGGCGATCGTGAAGAGGGCCGCGATGTACACGATGAACGAGATGTACTCCTCGCCCGTCGAGAGGATCTGCTCGAATCCATCGCCACCGAATGTCGCCCACAGGTAGGCCAATACGGGCACGCCGAAGATGGCGGCAACAATGGCTTTGTTGTGGAGATGCTCGAACCACACCGGTGTTGCCAGCGGCAGAACGGCGATAGCGAGCAGCATGCCGACGAACGGCAGGACCGTCCAGTAGGGAAGCGTTTCACCGATGCGAGCCGCCTCCGAGGCCAGCGTCAGCATGGAAGCACCTCACCGGCGCCACGCGTAAGCGAGCGAACTCGAGCGGAGAGCACCCCGCACACGCCGAATCCACAGCGTCCTGCCGTGGTCTTTCTGTCCAGCATCGGACCTCCCCCCTCGTCCGGTCAGCGGATAACAGGCGCAGTTTATCCTATCGAGGGGGCGCCAGAGCAAGACATACCGCACCGCTCCCACTGGCGCTGAGAGCCGGTCGGCTTCTTCGGTTTGGGTCCGGCGGCGAGCGGGTGTCACTCGCCGCCGGACTATACGCGCTCCGCGACCGCCTCGCGGAGCCTTCTTTCGCGCTCCTTTAGAGGAAGAACAACAACGTCACAAGGATGAAGATCGGGATCAGAACCGCCGCCGCAAAGCCGATGTAGGCGAAGAAGTTCGGCATCTTGATGCCCTGCTCTTCGCAGATCGCCTTGACCATGAAGTTAGGCGCATTGCCGATGTACGAGTTTGCGCCCATGAACACGGCGCCGCACGAGATCGCCGCCAGGAACGCCGCGGGCGCGAACCCGAGGGCGGGATCGACCGTCGTCGACATGAGGTCGGGGAAGTTCTCGAGACCCAGCAGGCCTTGCGCCAGCGACGTGAATACGAGGTACGTCGGCGCGTTGTCGAGGAAGGACGACAGACCGCCGGTCAGCCAGAAGAACTGCCAGGGCTGGTCGATGCCGAACTGGTCGCCGCGCGCCTTGAGAATCGCCAGCGCCGGAATCATCGACGCGAAGATGCCGGCGAACACAATGGCAACCTCGCCGATGGGCGCCCACGAGAACTTGTTGAGCGAGCGAGGCTCCTTGGGGCCCAGGAAGAGCGACAGGAGCACGAGGCCAACGAGAATCAAGTCGCGCATCCACCACTCGAAGCCCTCAACGCTGCCGGAGAAGTAGACGCTGGCGATAACACCCGCCAGGAAGAGGAAGTTGATACCACCACGAATCCTGAACGGCTCGCTCGTCGCCTTGTCGACCTTCTTGATCGCCGCCGATTCCTTCTTGAAGAAGTACGAGTCGACGACGAAGAAGAGCACCATGAGAACAACCTGAACGAAGAGCCACTCCTTCCAGAGATGCAGCGTCCAGAAGAAGTCGATGCCCCTGATGAAACCGAGGAAGAGCGGCGGATCGCCCAGCGGCGTGAGAAGGCCAGCCGTGTTGCAGACGATGAAGATGAGGAAGACGAAGACGTGCACCTTGTGCCTGCGCTCGGCGTTGGCACGCAGCAGCGGCCGAATCATGAGCATCGCCGCGCCCGTCGTCCCTACGAAGTTGGCGAGAATCGCGCCCACGATCATGAACGTCGTGTTGTTGCGCGGCGATCCGAGCGTATCCCCCGTGAAGTAGATACCGCCGGCGATTGTGAACAGCGCCGCGATATACATGATGAAGGAGATGTACTCCTCGCCCGTGTGGAGGATCTCGGTCAACCCGTCCCCACCGTATGACAGGAGAAGATAGGCCAGCACCGGCACCCCGAAGATCGCAGCGACGATGCCCTTGTTGCGCAGGTGCTCGAACCAAACCGGCGTCGCCAGAGGAAGGATGGCGATCGAGAGAAGCATACCGACGAAGGGTATGACGGTGAAGAAGCTTAGTTGATCCCCGATCTCAGCCGCCTCGGAGGCCAGCAACGCGAGCGTCAACATGAGCAGCCGCTCCCCGGATGCGCGCCGCTCGAATGGATTGGGGCGATCATCTCAACGCCCTTGACACCAAGCCCAGGTGAACAGTAGTTGTCCGAGGATTCCCGGAGCGACATGAGCTCGTCACACGGAGGCGCCGCACACAGCGGGAGAGGCACCCGAGGTTGACTGAGGAATCGCTGCAGATCTGGCACATTGCCCCCTTCTCCGGGAGCGGCTGTGCCACGAAGACCGAGTGAAGAAAGCCGCTACCCGGATGCACAAGTCATCCGGGTAGCGGCCCGACTACCCCATTACCTCCACGACGGCAGTGCGCCGTGGACCCATTTCGATCTTCGCGCGCGCATTCTATCGAAGCACGTCACCCGAACACAAGAGGCGCTACGATTGCCGGCCCCGCGTGACAGGCCCAGCGTCGTCGCCTGAAGCCGCGTCTTCTCGCGTTAGCGCTCGCTATCCTTCGTGCGGCCGGGGCTGCCGTGTCCGTGCCGCTCCCTTGCCTACCCTGCGCGCGGCTGCCGGAGCAGAGTGCTTCGTGGCCGCCGCCTCGGACTTCTTGCCGCTGGCGCCGGTACCGCGCGCGGCCTTGCGCCGAGCGCGATCGAGCAACTCTCCCGCCTCCTCGATGAGATCGCCCGCCTCGATGAGGTCGCGCGTCTCGCCGCTGGTATGCAGCCCCATGGCTACCTCCCACACCTGCTCGACGCGATCGACGGGGACGAACCGCATGCCCTGACGCAACTCCTCCGGAACGTCCTCGAGATCGGCCTCGTTACGGCTTGGCAGAATGACCGTCGAGATACCGGCGCGCTGTGCCGCGAGAGTCTTCTCCTTCAGGCCGCCGATCGGCAGAACCTGTCCCGTCAGCGTGACCTCTCCGGTCATGGCGACCTCGCTACTCACCGGCGTGCCGGTCACGAGCGAGCAGATCGCAGTAGCCATGGTGACGCCGGCGCTCGGCCCGTCCTTGGGGATGGCGCCGGCGGGAACATGGATGTGGATGTCGTGTGTCCTGAAGTAGTCGTCGGGGATGCCGAGTTCGCGCGAGTGAGCGCGCACATAGCTCATCGCCGCGGTCGCCGACTCCCTCATCACGTCACCCAGCTGACCCGTCACCGTCACGTGGCCCGCGCCCGGCATAGCCGAGGCCTCAACGAAGAGGATGTCACCGCCGACCGGCGTCCAGGCGAGCCCCGTGGCCACGCCGGGGTCGCTTGTGCGTCGCTTGACCTCGGCATACACGCGCGGGCGTCCGAGCAACTCGCGCACCTTCTTGGGATCGACACGGAAACGCTTGCGCGTCGGCGCCGGCATCTCGGCAACGACGCGCGCCAGCTTGCGACAGACCGTGCCGATCTCACGCTCCAAGTTACGCACGCCGGCCTCATGCGTGTACGACTGAATGATCTCGGTCAGCGCCTCGTCGGTGAACGTCACTTGGCTCGGGCGCAGGCCGTTCTTCTCAACCTGGCGCGCCACAAGGTAGTTGCGCGCGATCTGCAGTTTCTCGGCGATCGTGTAGCCGGCGAGCTGGATGATCTCCATACGGTCGCGCAGTGGTGGCGGGATCGGCTCAAGCTGATTGGCGGTCGTGATGAACATCACCTTGCTGAGATCGAACGGCAGGTCCATGTAGTGATCGCGGAAGGTGGTGTTCTGTTCTGGGTCGAGGACTTCGAGAAGCGCGCTCGATGGATCGCCGCGCCAGTCGGCACCCGTCTTGTCGATCTCGTCGATCATGAACAGCGGATTGTTGGTGCCGGCGTCACGGACGGCACGGATGATGATCCCGGGCATCGCCCCAACGTAGGTGCGGCGATGCCCACGCACCTCGGCCTCATCGCGCACGCCGCCGACACTGATACGCTCGAACTCGCGCCCGGTGGCGGCGGCGATGGAGTGACCAAGACTGGTCTTGCCGACACCGGGCGGGCCGACGAAGCAGAGGATCGGCCCGTGCAGGTCGGGCTTGAGCTTGCGCACGGCGAGGAACTCGAGGATGCGGTCCTTCACCTTGTCGAGATCGTAGTGATCACGATCGAGAATCTGACGAGCGTGCGCGATATCGAGGTTGTCCTCGCTGCTCACAGACCACGGCAGCGCGAGAATCCAATCGAGATACGTGCGGATCACAGGATACTCGGCGCTCTGCGGCGAGATGTGTGAGAGGCGCTCAAGCTCCCGGCGGGCGGCCTTGTCGGCCTCTTCCGGGAGTTTGAGCTCGTCGATCTTGGCTCGCAGCTCGCTGATCTCGGCCTCTTGCTCATTCGTCTCACCGAGTTCTTGCTGGATGGCGCGTAGTTGCTGGCGCAGGAAGTACTCGCGCTGCCCCTTGTCGATCTCGCTGCGGATATCGCTCTGGATCTTGGAGCCGAGCTCAAGGACATCGAGTTCCCTTGTGAGGATGCTGACCAGCATGCGCATGCGCTTCTCAACGTCGTTCTCCTCGAGCAATGGCTGCTTGTCTTCGACCTTGAGACGCACGGTGCCGACGATGAAGAACGTCAGCGGTCCAGGCTCGGAGATGTTGGCCGCCGCGTCCTGCAACTCCTCCGGCAGATAGGGTACGAGAGCGACTATTCGGCTGAAGAGGTTGAGCAGGCTGGAGCGCAGCGCCTCAACCTCCCGCCCGCTCGGCACGACGTCCTCGAGCGGCGTGATGTCGGCGGCGAGATAGGGCGTCTCGCGTACGTAGTGGTCGATGCGCACACGGCGCATGCCCTGCACGAGGACACGCATCGTCCCGTCGGGCAGCTTGACCATCTTGTGCGCAAGACCCACAGTGCCCACCGAATACAGGTCGTCCGGCCCCGGCACCTCGATCTCGCTGTTCTTGCTCGCCACGAAAGCGAGCAGACGGTCGCCCGCCATCACGTCGTCCATGAGACGCAGACTGCGCTCCTGGCCGATAGTCAACGGCACCATCATGTCCGGGTAGACCACAGTGTCCTTGAGCGGCAGGACGGGAAGCGTGCCGGGGATCTCTGGCGCCTGCTCGACGAGAATCGGCTGCTCCTCGCTCATGCTTCCCCCCCATGGCGACGGATATCGATCTTGTGTGCCCCGGCGGCACGCTCCACCAGTGCCATGCGAACCTCGAGGATGCCGGCCTCATAGGTCGCCGTCGTCACTTCGGGGTCGATGTCGACCACGACGCGCAAGCGGCGCTCGAATGCGCCGTAGTCCATCTCCACCTGTTGGTAGACGCGCCCCTCACCGCTCGCAAAAGCGCGCTCGCCGCGGACCACAAGTTCGCGACTGTCGACCGTAAGCTCGATGTCGGCCAGCGAGACGCCCGGCAATTCGAACCGAGCCACGAGCTCGTGACTCCGTTCATCCACATACGCATCTGCAGCCGGTGAGAACCGCCCGCCGAAGTACCGCTGCCGCGACGTTAACTCACATGAATCGTTGAACGCGCGCAGTATCTCGCTGTGCATCCTGTCGAAATCCAATGCCTGACTCCTTGCGCGAGGCCCCAAGCGGCCATACCTGAACACTGGGAGAGTACTACCCGGTACCGACCTAGACAAAAAGCTCGTTGAAGAGCCGGGGTCGCACGCCGATAGTCGGCACAGAGAATCAATGGCTGCTACATGACACACCTCCTACATACCGTCCGCGACCTCTCGGTGCGCTGGAAGATCATCCTGCCCTTCGTCCTGCTGGCGACAGTCACCTGGTTCGTTGCCGCCAGCATCCTCGAGCGCTCCTCGACGGAGGCGATCACCACGCAGAGCCGCGCGGAGGCGCGGCGCGTCTCTGACGCGGCGGCGCACCACTTGGCTCTGCGCGTGCGCTTCATCGGCCGCGAAGTGGCCATACAGTGCCTTGAAGCGGAGGTCTTCGTCGGCCACGTCACAGCGGAGAACACCGTCGACGCCATACGGCCGGGCATCACTGAGATGTTCATGCGGGACACATCCCTCAAGCGGCCGTTCCTCGCCGATCTCGTCAAGGTTGTCGACGGCGACAATCGGGCCGTGGTCGACCTGCGGCTGAATCGCCTAACCACATCCGCCGTTGAGGACAAGGAGCTGATCGCAACGGCCCGAGAGGAGCTCTCCGCCGAAGGCATAATCACCACCACCAGCGAGTCGCCGACCACCTACGTCGCAGGAGCCGCAGGGATCAAGACGGCCGACCCCAAGTCGTCGATCCTCATCATGGGCATCGAACTCGACGACGAAATGCTGGACGAAATGGGTCTCTCGGCCACGCACGACGTCTTCGTCGTCGGCCCGAAAGGAATCATCGGTGCGACCGGCCCCACGGCGGACTCGGCGGAGCTGAGGGAGGCGGTTCAACTCGCCACCGGCGATGAGATGACCGTCGGCGATAGCACATACGCCATCGCCGAGACGCCCATTACCCTCGACATCGCCCCCGACCTGCGCGTCGTCGCCGTTATCCCCCTGGACGGATTCGTCGCCGATACCGGCGCTCAAGTGCAAGCGTGGCTCGTCCTCGCCCTGGGGATTGCCGCCTTCCTCGTCCTCGCCCTCTGGCTCTCGAACACACTCACGCGCCCCCTGAGAGCCGTCACAGCGGTCGCGCAGGAACTCACCGACGGCAACATGACCGCCCGCGCGCCGATCTCGTCCAAAGACGAGATCGGCACCCTTGCCAACGCGTTCAACCGGATGGGCGACGAACTCGCTCGCCGCGACGCACGCCTGAGCGAGGCCTTTGCCGAGCTCAAGTTCCTGAGCGAGACGGACGCCCTTACCGGCCTCCTCAACTACAGGGCAATTCACGCCGCGATCGAGCGCGAGATCGCACTGGCCAAACGCCACTATCGAGTATTCAGCATCGTCATCCTTGACATCGACAACCTCAAACTCATCAATGACACCTACGGACACGCGGCGGGAGACACCGTGATCCGGCAAGTCGCCGACGTGGCACGCAACAGCACGAGGGAGAGCGACCTCGTAGGTCGTCACGGCGGCGACGAGTTCATGATGATCCTGCCGCGAACGACCACGACTCAGGCACACCACGTCGCCGATAAGCTCCGCGATGTGATGCTGGACCACCCGTTCATCGCCCCCGATGGAGGTCTCCACGTCCCGATCCGCTTCAGCCTCGGCGTCGCCACCTTCCCCGACGATGGCGACAACAGCGCCGCCATCCTCGCGCGCGCAGATGAGAACCTCTACACATCGAAGCGCCGCGGCGGCGACATGATCACCAGCGGCCACGAGCCGGGGCCCGCGCGAAAGACACTCCTGCGCGGGTTCAGCATTCTCGACTCGCTCGTGATCGCCGTCGACAACAAAGACCGCTACACCTATCAGCACTCTGAGGATGTCACGCGCCTCGCCCTCCTGATCGCCGACGAGCTCGGACTCGACGAGCCTACCCAGGACATCCTGCGCACGGCCGGTCTCCTCCACGATGTGGGCAAGATCGGCGTGCCGGACACGCTCCTCCGCAAGCCGGGGCGCTTGACACCCCTTGAGTACGAGCACGTCAAGCGCCACCCAGCCATGGGTGCCGCACTCATCCAGGGCATTCCGGACGAAGAGGAGATACGCGCGGCGATCGTCTCTCACCACGAGCACTGGGACGGCAGCGGCTTTCCCCGGGGACTCCGCGGCACGGAGATCCCGCTGCTGGGTCGCATCCTGGCCGCCGCCGACGCCTACTCGGCGATGACGAGTCATCGACCCTACCGCAAGGCGCTTCCCGACTCGGAGGCGATCGAACAGCTCGTCGCCGGTGCGGGCACGCAGTTCGATCCCGATGTCGTCGCCGCCTTTGTGCACGCCATTCAACTACACGAAGCAGTCGGCGCGCAGCCCGTCGCGACACACTGACGGACTTGGCTACCACATGCCGTCCCCATTATCAGAAGTGGACAAGTGGCCTATTCAGGCCGACTCGGCGCAGCCCGATACGCCAGACAGACCGCGATCTGACCGCGCAACACACCGGAGGAACGATGCGCGAAGCTTCCACATCGGGACCGCCAACGCGATGACACGATTGCGCGAAGCTGTGCACGCACTTTCGCTACGCTGGCGAATTCTTCTACCCTTCGTCGCTCTCTGCACCGTCACGTGGATCGTCGCCGCGAGCATTCTCAGCCGTTCCGCGGAGGACTTGATTCTGACCCAGGGTCGCGCCGAAGCAAGTCAAGCAGCGACAGCAGCCGCACGGCACATCGAACTGCGCACGACGTACCTCGAGCGCGAAGCCGGCGTGCTCGGCGGTGAAGCGGAGCTCATCGTGGGCGACCGCACGGCGGCAGAGGCACTCCCCGACTACTTCGCCGACCTGACGAAAGCGTTCACAGTCGGCACGCTGACGAATCAGCCCTTCTTCGCTGACATGGTGAAGGTCGAGACGGCACCGGGCAAGGTTCTCATCGATCTGCGCCGCGACCTCGTGAGCACCGGAAAGCTCGACGACAAGGCGCTCTTCACTGAGGCACGAGCAGGCAAGACGGCGAGCGGCATAGTCACCGTGAGCGGCCGTAACAAGGCCTACATCGCCGCCTCGGTGCAGATCTCGAGCGGCGACCCAGACGGCCTCGTGTTCCTCATGGGCAAGTCGCTGGACGAGACCGTGGTCTCAGAGATGGGCCTGACCGGACAACACGACATCTTCATCATCGGTCCTAACGGCGTGCTGGCCGCGGGCGGCCCGACAGCGAACGACGAGGACCTCGCCGATCGCGCCGTGGAAGGAGCCGACGGAGAGATCGCGATCGGCGATTCCACGTACATCCTTGCGAGCGCCCCCATCAGCACGAGCCTCACTCCAGGGCTGCGCGTCGTGGCCGCCCTGCCTACCGCACCCTTCATCGCCGACGCACACGCCGCCAGCACGCGAGCATGGCTCGTGCTCGGCGTCGGCCTCTTGCTCTTCGTCACTGTCGCGCTCATCCTCTCAACCAGGATCACGCGACCATTGGCAGCCGTCACCGCAGCGGCGCGCCAGCTCGCCGCGGGACATCTCGACTCACGGGCCCCGGTCCACGCGGGCGGCGAAGTCGGCGAGCTCGCCGCCGCGTTCAACGCCATGGGCGACGAGCTCGCTGCGCGCGACCGTCGTCTCTCGCAAGTCATCGATGAGCTCAAACGTCTGAGCGAGACCGACCCGCTCACCGAACTGCTCAATCATCGCGCCGTTCACGCAGCGTTCGAACGCGAGCTCTCGCGCGCTCAGCGCCACAACCACACGCTCGGCGTCACCATCCTCGACATCGACAACTTCAAACTCGTCAACGACACGTATGGACACGCCGCCGGCGACTGCGTACTCCGCCAAGTCACGGAGGCGCTCCGGGCCAACACCCGAATGGGTGACGTCGTTGGGCGGCACGGTGGCGACGAGTTCATGATCATCCTGCCCGAGACCGACGCCGACGAGACGCTGCGCGTCGCCGACAAGCTCCGCGTTGCCATGCACGAACACCCGCTCGCCACCGACGACGGGATGCGCATTCCGATTCGGTTGAGCTTTGGAACCGCGACCTTCCCGAGCAACGGCAAACAGATCAACGAGCTCCTCGCGTACGCCGACGCCAACCTCTACCTATCGAAACGTCGCGGTGGCGACACCGTCACGCGCGGCGATGAGCGAGACCTGCCCGAACATCTCTCTGGAGGCGGCTTCACCATGCTGGACTCGCTCATCGCCGCCGTCGACAACAAGGACCGCTACACGCGCCAACACTCTGAGGAAGTCACCCGCTACGCCCTGATGCTGGCCACCTACCTCGACCTCGGCGAGGGCGAGAAGCGCATCCTCCACGCCGCCGGCCTCCTGCACGACGTGGGCAAGATCGGCGTTCCCGACGTCCTCCTGCGCAAGCCCGGACGTCTCGCCGACGCCGAGTACGAGATCGTCAAGAACCATGCCGCACTCGGCGCGGCGCTCATCCAAGACATCCCCGACGAAGACGAGGTTCGCATGGCGATCGTCGCCCATCATGAGCACTGGGATGGCTCTGGTTTCCCCGCCGGCCTCAGAGGCGATGAGATCCCGTTCCTCGCCCGGATTCTCGCCGTCGCCGATGCTTACTCGGCGATGACCAGCGACCGTCCATACCGCAAGGCCCTGACGCACGAAGACGCCCTCGAGCAACTCGTCGAAGCATCCGGAACGCAACTCGACCCGGAGCTCGCGGAAGCGTTCGTGCAGGCGATCGCTGGCGCTGCCTCGCCACACCAAAGAGTCCACGCGACCTTCTAGAGCGGCGGACGCGAGTCTCCCGAGCCGGCCCGGTGCCACGAATATGCGGGGGTCAACACCCGTGCATCCGTCGCCACGGCGCTGTACGATGAGATCGTGCAGCTCGCATTCACGACGGTCGACGACTTCCACACCCTGCTCGAAGAAGCGGGTGAGGCCGTCGACTACCGCGAGGTCTGGCCTCGCCTCTTCTCCGTCAAGAACTGCCCGCCGGAACTCATGCGCTCGCTGGTCGACGACATCGTGCGCAACGACGAACGCTTCGTGTGGGAGAGCGAGGTGCACGTCGGCCTCGCCGGCTGGCGCGCCACGCGTCGCGACCTGGCCGGCGTCGCCTTCACCGTTGTCGACCTCGAGACAACCGGCTCAACACCCGGATTCGGCAAGATCACCGAGATCGGGGCGGTCCGCATCGAGAGTGGTCGCGAAGTGGGCACCTTCAGCGAGCTTGTGAATCCGGGGTTGCCGATCCCACCGTTCATTACCGGTATTACCGGCATCGACGACGCCCTGGTCGCTGAGGCGGCGCCGATCGAGGCTGTGCTGCCGCGCTTCGTGGCGTTCGCCGCCGACTCTGTGCTGGTCGCCCACAACGCACCGTTCGACCTCGGCTTCCTCGACTACGAGTTGGGGCGACTCGAACGCCGCACGTTCCCTCGCCCCGCGCTCGACACGCTCCGCCTGGCGCGCAAACTCTGCCCGCAGCAAAGGTGCTCTCTAGCCGCCCTGAGCGAACGCTTCGACACGCGCGTCAAGCCACTCCACCGCGCCCTACAGGACGCCCAAGCCACCGGCGAGCTCCTACTGCTCTTCCTGGCGCGCCTCGAAGAGCAGGGCGTCACCACACTGGAGGAGGTGGCGCGTTTCTGCGAGCCGGCGGCGCGCCGCAACTACCACAAGATCGCCCTCACCGAGGACCTGCCAACCGGCCCCGGGGTGTACGTGATGCGCGACGCCAAGGGGGCGGCGCTCTACATCGGCAAAGCCGAGAACCTGCGCCGCCGCACCCGCGACCACTTCCTGCAGCGCCAGGCCTTTCACGCCCGTCAGGCGCTCGAACTGCTGGCGCGCATCGACGTCATCGAGACCGGCTCGGAGTTCGCCGCACTGGTGCTCGAGGGGCGGCTGATCGCCAAGCACAAGCCGCCCTACAACACCCACGGCACGCAGGCACGCAGCTACCACTACGTCAAGCTCACCGCCGAGACATACCCACGGCTCTACGCAACGCCGAACCTCCGCGACGACGGCTCCTACTACGCGGGACCGTTCCGTAAGGCCGGACTCGCGCGACGCTTCGTCGAGTGCATCACCGGCGTCTACCCTCTGCGCACCTGCGTCCGGCTCAAGCGCCGGGAAGGTACGAAGACGGCGCCGGGCGTCGTCGCCGACGGCGATGGCGCCCAGACTCCCGGCGCATCCGCGCCAGGCACTGCCGGGTGTGCGCGTGCCGACACCGGCGCCTGCCTGGCGCCGTGCCGAACCGCGGCCGAGGAGTACGACGCAGTTGTGGCCAGCGTCCGCCGCGTGCTCGAGGGTCACGGCGCGGCGCTCGATCAGCGCCTGCAGCAACGTCAGGCGACCATGGTTCGCGAGCTGGCGTTCGAGCAGGCGGCTCGTCTGCAGAACCAGCGCGAGACACTTGAGCGCGCCTTGCGCAGCGTGCGTCGCCTCCATGCCGCTCGGCAAGACGAGGCCGTCATCATTCACCCCGCCAAACGACCTGGATGGGTCGCGCTCTGGGGCGTGCGCGGCGGCGGCATCGCCGTCGAGCGCGAGGTCGGCCGCGAGGCATTCGACGAGGCGGCCGCCCAGGCCTTCCTCGCCGAACTGGTCGCGGCAGAACCGCCGACCCCGCCCCTGGGGACACAGCTCATCGACGAGATGCTGCTCGTCCACGCCTGGCTGCAGACACACCGCGAGGCGGTGAACGTGCTCGCCGTCGACGACCTCCTCGCCGAACAGCGATCGCTCGCCGAAGCCGCCGCCGAGCTCATCGATCGAGCGCGCCTGTGCGCCGGCGCCCGCGACGAATAGGACTCGGCTCGCTCCGAGCCCGAAGAGTTCGCTCAGCTTCGCCAGCGCACACCGCTTCTCGGTATGCTCCCCGTCGGGCGTGAACCGCGACACCGGGGGCAGAACCTTGGTGATCGCGGTACCCGTCACCTGCACGGCGCCATCGCGGAAAGCCATATCAACGAACACACAGGCGGCGTCGGGACGGAGTCCCTTGCCGCGATGATCATGTCGAGTTCGGCCTCGCGTCTCGCGCGCACGAACTCCCGCCACTCCTCGTCGATCGCTCCGTCGACCAAGACGGAGTCAACGAAGGCTTCGATCAGGTCCTTCTTGTGGCGCAGTCTGGGGCTGGCGTCGACGGCGCGGCTGATCGACGCGCGAATCTCGACGTCGGAGCCGTCACCGTGGGCGTCACGCCACTTCTGCACGAGCAGCAGGGTTGGTCGTATGCCAGACGCAGCCGTCCGCGTCGGCCTTGCCGAGCGCTATATGTAGCTGGTCGAGATCTCGATACGGATCCAACTCCGTGGAGCCTACCGCCGAGATCGGACGCGGCGCTTCCTCTTCCGTCCGACGTTTACGCGAACACATGTTCGTGCTACGCTCAGCGCCC
The DNA here is from genome assembly GCA_041393415.1 of Thermoleophilia bacterium. Lineage (GTDB taxonomy): Bacteria > Actinomycetota > Thermoleophilia > UBA2241 > UBA2241 > CAIXSE01. The sequence continues at coordinate 105,863 of JAWKKE010000004.1, forward strand.
CCACCGTGTCCACCCGCGTATCAGGAGCCCCACATGCCGAGCGGCGGAGCCACCTCCGGCGACAGATCTGGCGGCCGCCCCGCCGGCGCCGCCCGGGCCCGCGCCGCCCGCCCGGGCCCCAATGGCGAGGCCGTGCCGGTCGCCGTCACCTGGGACGAGCGGCAGCGACGCCCGGTCGCTTTCGTCTGGCGCCGACGCCGCTACCGCATCGAACGCGTGCTCGAGACATGGGTCATCGAGACCGGCTGGTGGAAAGACGAAGGTCCTTGGAACCGTGTCTACTGGCGCGTACGCGCAGGCGGCCGCGTGGTCGACCTGCGGTACGACCGGCTCGCCAAGACATGGGCGCTCGAGCGTGAGATCGGCTGACCGTTCGCCGGCCACGCTCGGGGATTGCCTCGACGCTGAGTTGCAGAACACTGTTTCAGACATATACTTCTACCATGTCTAAGACAGTTACTCATCGCACAGGGGGAGAAGACGCGCAGAAGGCGGCCTCCTCGACAAAGGGCCGCGCAAGCAGAGGTCGCCGGCTGGTCTTGCCGGCCGTGCTCCTCACACTCGCAGAGGGCGAGTCGCACGGCTACGAGATCGCCGGCCGGCTGCTCGACCAGGGTTTCCTCAGCAGACCCGACACCGCCATCGTCTACCGCACCCTCGCCGCCCTCGAGGCCGACGGCCTCGTAGATTCGACGGTGCGCGACGGAACCGGTGGCCCCCGACGCACCATGTACTCACTCACAGAGGCCGGTCGCCTCGAGCTCGACGACTGGGCCGACCTCATCGCCGAGCGAGTGCGCACGCTGGGCGGATTTCTGCAACGCTATCGCGCGCTCACCTGACCCGGCGTTGATACGTCGATCGAATCCGGAGGACTCCCTGTGTGGACACTCATCGCCAAGTGGACCCGTAAGCTACACGGCTGGTTGGCCCTCCCCCTGTTCGCAGCCATCATCATCGCGCAGGCCTCGCTCGCCGGCTCGATGACCCCCGTGGCCGGAAAGGTCCAGCAGGTCCTCATGCTGACGATGGCGGTGACCGGCGTCTTCCTCTTCGTGTACCCGCGCGTCAAGCGCTCGCTCCGCCGCCGCAGTACAGCCGGCCGCTGACGGTCCCGGCCTTCCGCGCAGAGGCCGCCACGGCGTGGAAGTCGCGAGTAGCACTCTTTCTGTCCGGCGTTTACACGAACATATGTTCGTGCTATGCTCAATGCCCCGCATCGTCCACCCGCGCGTCAGGAGCCTCCTATGCCGAGCGGCGGAGCCATCGCCAGCCAGGCCGCGAGCACCGCGGGCACGATCCGCAGCACAAGCATCAGCAGCGACTCGGGGGGTCTGATCATCGTCATGAGGCTCCCCATCTCGTCGGCGGATTCGAGACCGCGCAGACGGGCGGTCTTCTTCCGCGTTTCACGATGACCTTCGTCCACCTCCATGTGCACACCAACTTCTCGTTCGGCGACGGCGCCTGCCGCATCCCCGAGCTCGTGGCCGCCGCCGCCGGCATGGGCATGCCGGCCCTGGCGGCCACCGATCACGAAGGCCTCTACGGCGCCGTGCGCTTCTATCAAGCCTGCAAGGCGGCCGGCATCAAGCCGATCGTCGGTGTTGAACTCACCGTCGAGCCGATGATCGGCCGCGACGGCCGCCCGCGCCCCTGGGGCAAAGCGCCGGGCGCGGCGTGGCCGCTGGCGGCTTGGGAGGAAGCCGCAGAGACCCGGAGCCATGACGCGAAGGCGGTGAGAGGGTCCGCAGGGGGGTCTGAAGACAGCCGAAGGCAGACGCAAGCAGCGGAGCGGCCCCCTGCGGACCCTCTCACCGCCGCAGCGTCCGGCCCTCTCGCCGCAACGCCCGACCCATACGCCGGCGGCATCGCCCATCTGAAAAGCGCAGCCACCGTACCCCCTGCTGCCGCCCAGGGCGCCGACGGCTACCATCTTGTCCTGTTGGCCCGCGACTACACCGGCTGGAGCAACCTCTGCCGCATCGTCAGCGCCGCCCACCTCGAGCACCCCGGCGAGCCCCCCGTCGCCCGGCTCGCAACCCTCGCCGAGCACAGCGGCCACCTCATTGCGCTCAGCGCCTGCCGGCACGGCGAGATCTGGTCACGACTGCTCGCCGGCGATCAGCAAGGCGCGCGGCGCGCGGCCTTCGTCCTCCGCGATCTCTTCGGCCGCGATCTCTTCATCGAGCTCCAGCACGAGCTGCTGCCAGACTCCGGCGCCGGCTTGCGCGCCCTCAATCTACTCGCCCACGAGCTCCGTCTGCCCACAGCAGCCACCAACAACGTCCACTACACGGAGCGCCGCGACGCCCCACTGCACGACGTCCTCGCCGCCGAGGCCGCCAATCAGCCACTGCCCAACCCGCTCGGGCGTAAGAACGCCGAGCTCTACCTCAAGAGCCCGGCGCAGATGCGGCGCCTCTTTCAACGCTACCCCGAGGCGTACGCCAACGCCGCCCGCATCGCCGAGCGCTGCAATCTCGACCTCGGCCTCGGGCAACTCCTCTTCCCCGCCTACCCGCTGCCGCCCGGAGAAACGGCCTTCTCGCTCCTCTGGAAACGCTGCTTCGCCGGCGCCGAGCAGCGTTACCGGCCACTCACCGCCGAAGTCACAGCGCGCCTCGAGCGCGAGCTCAGGATCATCCAGGAGCTCGGCTTCGCCGAGTACTTCCTCGCCGTGCACGACATCGTCGAGTTCGCGCGCAGCCGCGGCATCTACTACTCCGGCCGCGGTTCCGCCGGCAACAGTATCGTCAGCTACGTACTGCGCATCTGCGACGCCGATCCCATCGCCCACGACCTACTCTTCGAACGCTTCCTCAACCCGGCGCGACGCGAGATGCCAGATATCGACATCGATTTCTGTTCTGCGCGCCGCGACGAGGTCATTCAGTTCATCTACGAACGCTTCGGCCACGACAAAGTCGCCATGGTCGCCACCGTCAACACCGTCCACGCGCCCTCGGCGGTACGCATCGTCAGCCGCGCCTTCGGCTTCACCCCAGACGAGATCAACGGCCTCTCCAAACGCGTTCCCTGGGGTAGCGCCGCCAAGCTCGGGGAGATGCTCGCCGAGCGCCCCGAGCTCACCAATCACGAATTTCAGCACCCGCACTACCGCCGTCTCGTGGGCGTCGCCGAGCGCCTCAGCGACTTCCCGGCGCACCTCGGCACCCATCTCGGCGGCTTCATCCTTTCACGCGATCCGCTCACCGACCGCGTACCGGTCCAATGGGCCGCCAAAGGCGTCATCGTCGCTCAATTCGACAAAGACGACATCGAGACGCTCGGCCTCGTCAAGATGGACATCCTGGCGCTCAAGATGCACTCCGCCATCGCCGAGGCGGTGCGCCGCGTCGAGACGCGCACCGGCAAGCGCATCGCCGCCTGGGAACTGCCGCGCAACGATCCCAAAGTCTACGAGCTGCTCAAGTCGGCGCGCACCGTCGGTCTCTTCCAGCTCGAGAGCTCGGGGCAGCGCAACCTCGCGACGCGTCTGCGCGAGCGCGACTTCGAAGACGTCATCGCCGCGATCAGCTTGTTTCGGCCCGGCCCGCTGCAGGCCGAGATGATCGGGCCGTTCATTCGCCGACGGCACGGCCGCGAAGCGGTCGCCGTGCCGCACCCCGCCATGGAACCCATCCTGCGCCGCACCTACGGCGTCATCGTCTATCAGGAGCAGGTGATCGAAGTCGCGGCCGCGGTCGCCGGCTTCACTCTCTCAGAGGCCGACATGCTGCGCCGCGCAATGACGCACGAACGCTCACTCGAGGAGATGGACGAAATCGGCCACACGTTCGTCGCCAAGGCGATGGCACGCGGCGTCGAGCAGACAGTGGCCGAAGAGGTCTTTCGCCAGCTGCGCGGCTTCGCCGCCTACGGCTTCAACAAAGCGCACGCCGCCTGCTTCGCCATCGTCTGCAACGCCAGCGCCTGGCTCAAAGCGCACTACCCGGCCGAATTCTACTGCGGCATCCTCAACAACCAGCCCATGGGGTTCTACTCGCCGCGCATCGTGCTCAACGACGCCCGCCGCTTCGGACTCGAGGTGCGACCGCTGGATGTGAATCGGAGCGGCGAGTGGTTCGAGGTCGAAGACGATGGGCGAGCGCTGCGCGTAGGGCTCGCCTACGTCAAAGAGATGAGCGCGGCGGCGCGACGGGCGATCGTCGCGGAGCGCCATGAGAGCGCGAGGGCAAGAGCCGTGGGGCGGGCAGAGGTGGGTGAGGGAGGCTCTGAAGGCCCGGCGCTAGCCAAACCGGAAGGAACGGAGCGCCCTCCCTCACCCGCCTCTGCCCGCCCCACGGCCACCGTTGTCGCGCCGTACGTCTCGCTCGCCGACTTCGTCGCGCGCACACGAGTGAGCCGCGAGATTGCCGAGAACCTCGTGCGTCTCGGCGCCTTCGACGGCTTGGGTGTGCGCCGCGAGGAACTCGTCGCCCAGGTACCTCTGCTCTACGCCAGCGCTCGAGCGGTACGTCACAACACGCCCGACGCACGCCATGCGGCCCGCGGACGGCCGGCACGGGGACAAAGCGCGACAGGCGCTCCCTCGGCCGCCGACCGGAGCGGCCTCGACCAGCCACGCCTAGCTCTCGACGAACAGATCGCTCCGCTCGCCTTCCTCCCATCGTGGAGCGCCCAGCAACGGGTCAGCGTCGAACTGGATCTCCTCGGACTCACGGTAAGCGCTCACCCGCTGCACTTCGTCCACGATCAACTCGAGGCACTCGGCGTTACACCGCTCGAGCGTCTAGCTGAGATTCCGCACGGGCGCCGCGTGCGCCTTGCCGGGGCGCTCGAGCGCGCGCAGATGCCTTGGATTCGCTCCGGCCATCGCACCCTTTTCCTCACCCTCGAAGACGAGACGGAGCTGGGTCAGGTCGTGGTCTTCAACGACGTCTACCTCAAGTATGGAGCGATCCTCAAGGATGCCCTGTACTTCTACGTCGAGGGCGAGTTGCAGAACGACGCCGAACATGGCCTCGCCGTTATCGCCCACCGCCTCGCGGATCTCACCAAAGTACTCGGCGGCGCGACGGGACTACCGGGCGACCCCCAAGCCGGAATGGCCGGCGGCGCGCTCTCCTACCGGCGCCCAGACGCCTGGGAACTCCCGACCATCGAACCGCGCACCCGACCTGGGCGCACCGGCTGACTCACCAGCTCTCTCAGCGCCGTGCCACCCATCGCCCGTCTCGACCACGCACCCAGGCGACACCTAGAATACGGCGACCTGGATCACCACTTCATCGCCTTGTCGAAGCCGTGCCCCGGCCTCAGGATCCTGTCCCACGACATCGCCGGGAGAAGCACCCCACCCAAAGACGAAATCGATGTTCACGACGAAGCCTTCGTCCTCAAGCACGGTAACCGCGTCGGTCGAGGGCGTACCCACGACGTCCGGGACGGAGATCAGCGGCGGACCAGAGCTCACCCAATACGTCACTGTCTCACCGCGGGCAACACTCGTGCCGGCTGCCGGCTGCTGGCGGAAGACCTCCCCTTCCGGCGCGGTCTCAGAAGCGGCCTTGCGCTGGCGACCTTCCAGTGCCTGTTCCTCAAGCATGCCGGCGGCAGAGGCGGCACTGAGACCACTCAGATCAGGAGAGGGGATGTGAAGCAGGCCCTTGCTGATCCAGAGAGCGACTTGCGCCCCCTCCTCCACCTCGGCGCCCGCCGCGGGACGCTGACGCGAGACTTCCCCCTCGTCGACACCGTCGGCCCACTCTTCGCGGAGGTCTGGCTTGAGGCCCTTCTCCTTCAGTTCGGCCACGGCGGCATCGCGCGCGGTGCCAACGAGATTCGGCAACTTGATTGTGTTCTCAAAGACGTAGGGCGCCAGCAGCCATCCGGCAACGCCGAAGAGCACGATCCCCAGAACGACGACCGGAAGGAGCCACCGTCGGCGCCGCCGGCGTGGCGCAGCGCTCGCGGCCCGTTCCGGCGCACGCTCCCCCAGTGACGAGGCGGGCGCCGCCGGCAGCCACTCGGTCGACGCCTCACGCAGCGATGGTTCCACAACCGTAGCGGGAGAAAGCTCGGGCGCAACTCCGGTTGCCGCCGTGTACTCGCAGAAGGGCGGCGGAACCTTCCCGTTAGACACCGCCGCGTCTGCGCTGCCCGGTAAAGGCGGCAGCGATACGGCCGGAGCGCCACCGTCTGCAGGCGGCGGAGTGGCCTGCGGAGCCCCGCCGACCCCGTCATCCAACGCTTTGCGCAGCGCCGTCGCGAACTCCGCGGCGCTCTGAAAGCGCTCGACCGGGTCCTTGCGCATTGCCTTAAGGATCAGTTCGGCGAGCGGCGACGGCAGATCGATCCTTATATCTCGCGGATCCGGCGCCGGCGCCGACACGTGCTGCATGGCAACGGCGACATCGCTGTCTGCTACGAACGGCAGCCGCCCCGTCGCCGCCTCATAGAGCACGACGCCGAGACTGTACAGATCCGAGCGCTCATCAGCGCGGTGACCTTGCGCCTGCTCGGGCGACACGTACGACGTAGTTCCCAGCAGAGTTCCGGTGCGCGTGAGATTCGCGTCGCCGAACCGAGCCACGCCGAAGTCCGTCACCTTGACCCGCCCGAGGCTATCGATAAGAACATTCGCGCTCGTTACATCGCGATGCACGATGCGCAGCGCGTGCGCCTCCTCGAGAGCCGCGAGCACCGCCAGCCCGAGCGCACCGACGTCCTCAACGGACAAGGGTCCGAGCCGGCGAATCCGCTCTTTCAGCGACTCGCCGGCGACGTACTCCATGACGATGTACGCGTTCGACGCGGCCGTACCGCGATCGTACACGGCGACGATGTTGGGATGGTTGAGCCTGGCGACTGCTTGCGCCTCGAGACGGAACCGCTCACGCAGCTCCTCGTTGGCGGCCAGCTCCGGCTTGAGGAACTTGACTGCCACGGCACGCTCAAGAAGAAGGTCGTCGGCGAGGTAGACGTCGGCCATGCCGCCGCCGCCGAGTCGTTGCCTCAATCGATAGCGTTCGCCGAGCCGTGAGCCCTCGCCGATGAATGACGGGGCCGCGTCGTCCCGCATCTCCACCTCGGCTCAGTCCACCTGGCGCTCGGTGAGGACTTGCAGCGCCTCCAGCTCGTTCTTCCTAAACCAGATCACATCACAAATAGTACAGCGATCGACGTCGATCGCGTGCTCGTAGTTCACATGCCGCCGCATCATCTTCTTGCCGCAGCGCGGACACGAGAGAAGCGGTTCGCCGCCGTTGCCTCGTGTGGCCAGCGCCTGGCGACGGAGTTGATCCCCGTTGATCGCCACGTAGTCGGCGAGCCGCCGCTGTTCGTCGGTGAAGCCGACCTCGCGGCGCGCCAGAATGCGGCGCAGCGCATCGCCGCCGACCAGCGTACCTCCGCAGCGAGCACAGCTGTGAATCATGACTCCCTCGTACTGCACGTCGCCGAGCCCGGACCCGCAATCGGGGCAGGACAGAGCTCCGCCTGCACCGGCCGCGACCGCGGGCTGTGGCGACAGGACGGCAGGCGCGGCCGTCACCAGCGGCGCCCCTCCAGCCAGAAGGTCGCCCAGCGCGTGCGGCGCCGTGCGCGGCTGCGGCGCCGCGTTGCGGTGTTCCTTCTGCATGAGATTCTCACTCGCCTGTCCCATCTGCTGCTCGAAGTCCGCGCGCGACACGTTCGCCAGCGCCAGCAAGGCGGTCACGCGCTCGTCGATCGGCGGATGTGTCTGTCGCCAGCGCGCCAGCACTCCGCTGCGAACCGCCTGTGTGTCACGGATGCAGAGCGGAGCGAGCCCTTCCGGGATGTGGCCGGCGCCGCCGGGATGGCGCTGAATGATCGTCAGCGCCTCGGCCAAGCTCAGGGGATCGCGCGTATAGCGCGCCGCCGCCAGATCCGCTTGGCGTTCACGCTCGCGACTCAGGGCGGCGTCGATGAGCGATGAGCCGAGCTGCAGCGCCGCCAGCCACACGCGTGCGCCGAGCGCCACCGGCACGCCCACCGGCGCCGCGTTGCTCGCCGCACTGACAAGCGTCGCGTCCTCCAGTTCGTCCCCGAGGCTGGAGTAGATCCCGAAGAGAAGGCAGGACACAGTCACGGTCACGTAGCTGCCGGAGACAATATGCCCGAACTCGTGCGCCACGACCGCCTGAAGCTGCTGTCGCGAGAGCCGCGACAACGCCCCCTCAGTGACCCCCACAACACCCCCACCTTTGAGATCGCTGAAGGAGAACGCGTTGAGTCCCAACGTTTGCACGGTCACACAGTCGATACGCGGACTGCCGGTGGCCAGACGCAGCTCGTCGACAACGTTGGCGAGGCGCTGGTGGTAGTGATCGTGCGGATCGAGCGCCACGCAGTGCATGGCTCGCAGGAGCTTCTCGCGCGCACCGATTCGGCTGTTGAACCAGTACGCACTGGTGATCGCCAGCGTCGCAAGAAGCACTACCCCCGCTCCTCGCCAGCTCAGCAGCCACGCAACCATGCCGGATCCCGGAGCGATGAACAGCACGACAAGAATGCCGACGATGAGGCAGACGACCCACGCGGCAACGAAGACCATCGCCAGCAGGACGGCAAAGAGTAGCCAAACCCGCGACGCCTTCTCGTGTTCTATTTCAAACAGCGACCGACGCGACAGCGGGGATGCAACGGGAACGCCGCTCACAGGCTGCCTGCGCGCTTCACAAATGTTAACACTGCTGGGATAGTTTCAACCCTTGCCGTAGTGGTAACATTCCACTTGCGCGGGGGAGTCCCCCCTCCGAAATCCTCCACCGCGCTGGTACCCCCCAGTACCATCCCATGGCTCCTTTCACCAGCCCCCTTCCCCAGGGGGCTGGGCGGAACCGGACGAACGAACGGCGGCGCTCACGCGCCGCCGTTGTTCTTTCGGCAGATCGCACAGGTGGAATGAGCCGCCCGCGGTGCCGACCTCACTCTTCGGGCAACAGGCCGCTAGCGGCGATGAAGTTCGTCGTCATGCGACGACCGAGGGTCGCGTAGTCGGCGAACAGCTGCTGCGTCTGCGCACGCAGCCGACGCACGAACTCCGGATCCAGGTCGTGGTGAGTCTGCGCGCCGTGCTCGATCCACTGAGCGAGGGTGTCGGCGTGCATCTCCGGGTGGAACTGCGTCGCCCAGGCGCGACCGCCAGCGCGGAACGCCTGTACCTCGCCCTGGTGCTCGGCGGTGAGGTGTGACGTCGCCGGGAGTTTGCAGGAATGCGTGTGCCAACAGAAACCCATGAACGGCGAACTGATGCCGCGCAGGAGGGGATCGTCGACGATCTTGTCGATGCTCACCCAACCGACCTCCGGCCTGCGACGTTGGTATACCTCACCGCCGGTCGCCATCGTGAGGAGCTCCGCCCCGAGGCCTATGCCCCACACGGGGCCGCCTTCGTGCACGATGCGCCTCAACAACCCAATCTCATCCTTGAGGAAGGTGTGCTCACGCGTCTGCTTGACTTCGATGCGTCCCCCGAGAGAGATGACGCCGGCGATGTCTGCCCAGCCCGGCAGTCTGTCGCCGGCGTAGAGGCGAACGATCTCGTACGACACACAGAGGTCGTCCAGCGTATCCACGATGCTGCCAGCGGGGCTCTCGGGATCGTGTTGCAGGATTGAAATCGGTCTCATGGTGGGCGCTCCCCCTTGTTGGCTGTGCGGAGTATACCGCGAGGCCGCGCGAACACCCACGCTGCAACAGTCATGCTTGCCGACGCCGTCGTCCCTCTGGCACACTGGCCGCATGGCGGGAACCATCTCAGCTCAGGGGGCATCCGACGAGCGCACGCATGCGCCGCTCATCGAGATAGTCTCCGCCGGCAACGAAGTCCTCATCGGCGACGTTCTCGACACCAACACCAACTGGTTGTGTGTGGAGATCACTCGCCGAGGCGGCTTCGTGCGCCGCACGACGATGCTCCGCGACGACGTAGAGGCCATCGCGGCTGAAGTTCGCTCGGCGCTGGCGCGCCGGCCCGCGATCTTGTTCACCGTCGGTGGGCTCGGGCCCACCAGCGACGACCGCACGCTGGAGGGTGTGGCGCTCGGCCTCGGCGTCGAGCTTCGCCTCAACCCTGTGGCCGAGCGCCTCGTCGCAGCCAAGTACGCCGAGTTCCACGCCCTGGGCCACGTGCCCTTTCCCGACATGAACGAGAGCCGACGCAAGATGGCGCGCCTGCCGGCCGGAGCCGAACCCCTGCGCAATCCCATCGGGGGCGCCCCCGGGGTCCTCTACCGGCAGGACGACACGGCCATCGTCTCGCTCCCCGGCGTCCCCGGAGAGTTGCGCGCGATCTTCGCCGATTCCTTCGATCACCTCTTCGGTGATCGTTTCGGCGCCGCGCACTACGAAGAGCGCGCGCTCGTCGTCGCAACACAAGACGAGTCCGCCATCGCCGCCGACCTGGCGCGCGCAGAGGTCGAGTTCCCGGAGGTCTACATCAAGTCGCGGGCGCGTCAGTTCGGCAGCGCTCGCGTGATACGCGTCACGCTCTCGGCGCGTGGCCGTGACGCGACTGCGGTCGCGGCGCTCCTCACGCCCGCCGCCGAGCGCTTGCAGGCGCAGATCACAGCCGCGGGCTTCGCCATCTCCCCCGACGAAGATGGAGTCGAGACGTCTTAAGGATCACTCGACCGCCGCGCGTTCGCGCGCGCAGCGCCTAGATGAGCTGGTCCTCGATGAAGTGCGTGTTGACGTCACCGGCAACGAACAGCTCGTGATCGAGCACGATCCGGTGGAAGGGGATGACGGTCTTCACGCCGTCGACGATGAACTCCTCCAGCGCCCAGCGCGAGCGCGCCAGGCACTCCTCACGATCGCGACCCCAGACGATGAGCTTACCGAGGAGACTGTCGTAGAAGGGCGGCACCATGTACCCCTGGTACACGTGACTGTCGAACCTCACCCACGGACCTCCCGGCGGCACCCACTCCGTGACACGCCCGGGCGAGGGCATGAACTGATTCTCCGGATCCTCGGCGTTGATGCGGAACTCGATAGCGTGACCCTGGACGGTGATGTCGTCTTGCCGCAGCGGCAAGTCCTCGCCGGCGGCGATGCGGATGCCGGTCTTGACGATATCGATGCCCGTCACCATCTCGGTGACACAGTGCTCGACCTGAACGCGCGTGTTCATCTCCATGAAGTAGAAGCTGCCGTCGCTGTCGAGAAGAAACTCAACCGTGCCGGCGCCCTCGTAGTCGGCCGCCAGCGCCGCCGCAACCGCGGCCTCGCCCATCTGGCGGCGCAGCTCCGGCGACACCGCCGGCGATGGCGCCTCCTCGATGAGCTTCTGGTGACGCCGCTGAATGCTGCAGTCGCGTTCGCCCAGGTGGACGCCGTGACCACGCCCATCGGCGATCACCTGGATCTCGATGTGACGCGGAGCACCAATGTACTTCTCGATGTAGACGGCTCCATTGCCGAAGGCCGCTTCGGCCTCCGCCTGCGCTTGGCGGACGGCGGCGGCCAGCTCGGAGGACTCTTTGACAATGCGAATCCCCTTGCCGCCGCCGCCGGCAGAGGCCTTGACCATCACCGGCAGGCCAATCTGACGAGCGATCTCCTCGGCGGATGCGGCGTCCTCAATCACGCCGGGCGAGCCGGGCGTCACGGGAACACCGGCGGCCATCATCGTCGCCCGTGCCGACGCTTTGTCGCCCATCAGGTCGATCGACTCCGGACTGGGCCCGATGAACTTGATGTCGTGTTCGCGACAGAGAGCGCTGAACGCGGCGCGCTCGGCGAGAAACCCATATCCAGGGTGGATGGCCTCGGCGCCGGTCTGCAGCGCCGCCTGGATGAGCGCCGGCATGACGAGATAGCTCTGCGATGCAGCCGGCGGGCCGAGACAGACCGACTCGTCCGCATAACGCACGTGCAGGCATGACTCGTCCGCCTCCGAGTACACGGCGACCGTCTTCACGCCCAACTCACGACAGGCGCGTATGACCCGGATGGCGATCTCGCCGCGGTTGGCGATCAAGACCTTGCTGAACATGCTCGGCTCCTTGACGGGGATCGCCGGATTATAACAATCACACCCCGCGTTGCCCGCCAGTGCAACACATCTGACAACACCTGCCCTCTCAACTCGCCCTCGCCCCTGCCGATAACTTCTGCGAGACCGGATACAACACCTCACCGAGCTTCGGCTCGGCATTTCACCCTCTCTCTCAGCCGGGCCGGTCTCCTTCAAAGTAGTACACGGACTGCCCGCACCGTGTGAAGGCCCCCGCCGGCCCGGCATCTAACTTCCTACGAACCGCCCGACTATGCGCCACGAACGCTGCGTCGCATCGTCCCCGCCCCTCCGCCATCGCCCACCTTCGGTCGACGTCGCAAGTAGACTAGACTACGGGCACTACTGGAGGTACTGTGCCGGGCCAATCAGCCGATCGCGTCGTCGCCGTCATCAGCGACGACAGAGAGCTTCGCGACGAGCTCGCGAGCGTCCTCGCCGAGGTGTTCGTCGTGTCGCCAATGCCGGCCGCGCCAGAGGCGGTCGAGGCTCTGCAACTCGCGCCGCCGGCGGCCCTCGTCCTCGACCTCGACGTCACCTCTGCCGACGCCTTCGATCTCCTCGCGCGAATCGGCAACGCCTCTCGCCTGCGCGACGTGCCGGTCGTGGCCCTCTCGGGAAGCAACGACTTCTCGACGTTCGAGCATGCGCACCGCTTCGACATCGCCGCGTACGTCACCAAGCCACTTTCGCCGAGCGAACTGAGCATGCGTCTCCAAGAGCTCACGAGTCCCGCCACGCACCCGATCAACAGCCGGCTCAAGCTCGGCGCCATGCTCGTCGCCAGCGGAATGCTGACCGCAGGTCAAGTCGAAGAGGCATTGCGTCGTCAGCGCGACACCGGCGGGCGGCTCGGCGAGGTGCTCGTCACCGAGGGCAAGGCGACCGAGCAACAGATTGTCGCCGTGGTGGCACGACAAATGCGCATCGGCGTCGTCGACCTCAGCCTCACCGTGCCGCACGCGAGCGCCATCGGTCTGCTGCCCCGTGACTTCATTGTTCGCAATCGCCTCATCCCCCTGCAGATCAACGACGACGAGAGCTTGCAGCTCGCCATGACGAATCCGCTCGACGTGATTACCATCGACGAAGTCAGCATGCGCACCAATCGTCGCGTGGTGCCCCTCATCTGCACGCAGAGCGGCTTCGACGAAGCGGTGGCGATCTACTTCAGCTCGCGCGGCAAGCTCAAGGATCAGCGCGACGAGGGCCAAGAGGTAGTCGAGGCGCCGACAGCCGTAGATGCCAACGCCATCGAGATCGTCGACGCTCTTCTCACCGACGCCACGAACATGGGTGCCTCAGACATTCACCTTGAGCCGCGCGAGGACACGCTCCACATCCGCTGCCGCATCGACGGCGTCCTCCACGAGTTGCGCGAGTTCTCCAGAGAACTGCAGCCAGGCATATTGAGTCGGCTGAAGATCATGGCCAACCTCAACATCGCAGAACGCCGCCTACCCCAGGACGGCCGCACCAGCTTCGAGCTCACGAGTGGCGAGGTTGTAGATCTTCGCCTCGCCTCGATCCCGAGTCTCTACGGCGAGAACATCACCGTGCGCATCCTCGAAGTTGCGCCTCTTCCGCCAACGCTCAACTCTCTGGGTCTCACAGGAGCCAACCTCGCACGATTCGAGGCAGCGTTGGCGAGGCCGGAGGGAGGTATCGCCATCGTCGGCCCCACCGGTTCGGGCAAGTCCACGACGCTCTACACGACCCTGGAGCTCACGCGCTCGCCGGAGCGCAAGGTGTACACGGTCGAAGATCCCATCGAGCGCAAGATCGCCGGCATCGTGCAGATCGAAGTAAACACCGTCGTCGGACTCACCTTTGCTCGCGCCCTGCGATCCCTCGTGCGCGCCGATCCAGATGTCATCATGGTTGGTGAAGTCAGAGACCTCGAGACCGCGAAGATGGCCGCCGACGCCGCCATCACCGGCCACAAGGTCTTCACGACGCTGCACACCAACGATGCGCCGTCGGCGATCACGCGACTCGTCGAGATGGGCCTGCCGCGATACCTGGTCGCCGCCGCCTGGGATTGCTATGTAGCGCAGCGTCTCACGCGGCGACTCTGCGTGCACTGTCGCGCCCCGGAGGAGATCTCCGCCGCGCGCTGGCGCGAACTCGGCCTCGGCGAACCACCGGCCGCGCATCTCACGATCTACAACCCTGTCGGCTGCGGCAAGTGCTTCGGGACCGGCTACCGTGGGCGAATTGGCCTTTACGAGGTCTTGACTATCGACGACGAGCTTCGCGATCTCATCTCGGCCGACGGCACACTGCTCGACATCCAGCGCATGGCGCGCGCCAAAGGGGTTCAGTCCCTGCGCGACGACGGCATCCGCAAAGTGCTCGACGGTACCACCAGCTACTTGGAGCTCATGCGCGTCACCATCTAGCCGGACGCCCTCCCGCCGGTGTCGACTAGACACCCGTTCCATGGTGAATCGTCACAGAATGCCCGATTCTATGACCCAGGAGACCGTAAGTAGCTGAGAGAGAAGCTGGAGCACCTGAGGTTTCATAGACGGCCGGTGGCGCATCGCGGGGGCCTGCGCCACCGGCCTCAGTCTATCTTGAGCCCGTCCGTCTCACCCTCTCTAGCCCACCGGCAGTGATCGTCGGCTCGCCCGTCCCGTCGCTCCATCGCCACTCACGCACCTTCGCAGCCAGGCCAATGCGGACACACTTGATCTCGATTATCGATGGGCACACTATGACTATGAACGAGATGCATGCGACACTCACACGTACCGAGTTCTCCGTCACCGGAATGACCTGCGCGAGTTGCGTAGCCCGCGTTGAGCGCGCCCTCCAACGTGTGGAAGGCGTCGAATCGGCGAGCGTGAATCTGGCGACCGAGAAAGCGACGGTCGAGTTCGACGGCCGTGTCGCCTCCCTGGATCAACTCGTAAGCGCGGTCGAGGCGGCCGGGTATGGAGTAGTCACCGCCCGCGACAGCCTGCCTATTCTGGGCATGACCTGCGCGAGTTGCGTAGCCCGCGTCGAGCGCGCACTCCGCAAGCACCCCGCTGTCCTCAACGCGGAGGTAAACCTCGCGACGGAGACAGCGACCGTTACCTACCTGGCGGGACTAGCCGATCGCGCCGCACTCAGTGCGATCGTCGCCGAGAGCGGGTACGAAGTGGCGACCGTCGCAGACGAGGCCGGCAGCGCGGACGACGCTTCGTCCTCCGGAACCGCCACCGATGCCGTGGAGACAGCACGCCAGAAGGCGTTCCAGCGCCTCAAGCTGAGAGTCGTCGTCGGCTTCATTCTCAGCGCCGTCATCTTCGCCGGCACGATGCAGCCTCATTGGTTCCCCTTCCTGCCCGAGTGGCTGCACAACGGCTACCTCCTCTGGGCTCTCGCCACACCAGTCCAGTTCTGGGTCGGCGGGCAGTTCTACCGCACCGCATGGTCGGCCCTGCGCCATGGCACGACGACGATGAACACTCTCGTCGCCATGGGCTCCTCGGCGGCCTACCTTTACAGCGTCGCCGGCGTGCTGGCGGCCGACTTCTTCACCCGACAGGGACTCGCCACGCCGATCTACTTCGACACATCGGCGCTGATCATCACCCTCATTCTCTTCGGCAAGCTCCTCGAGGCGCGCGCAAAAGGACAGACCGGAGCCGCGATCCGCACCCTCATCGGCCTGCAACCACGCACCGCTCGCGTCGTGCGCGACGAGTTGGAGCTCGACATCCCGATCGCCGAGGTTGTCGTCGGTGACCTCGTGGTCGTGCGTCCGGGCGAACGGATTCCAGTCGACGGCGTCGTCCAGTCAGGCACCTCCGCCGTCGACGAATCGATGCTCACCGGCGAGCCCATGCCGGTCTTCAAACAGGCCGGCTCCGACGTCGTCGGCGCGACGCTAAACACCACCGGCTCATTCACCTTCCGCGCCGCCCGAGTCGGCGCCGATACCGCGCTCGCCCGCATCGTCAGACTCGTCGAGCAAGCGCAAGGATCCAAGCCGCCGATCGCACGTCTTGCCGATGTCGTCGCCTCGTATTTCGTGCCTGCCGTCATCGCCATCGCCACCCTCACATTCGTGGCCTGGCTCGTGCTCGGGCCGGCGCCGGCGCTCAACTACGCCCTGCTCAACTTCGTCGCCGTGCTCGTGATTGCGTGCCCCTGCGCGTTGGGGCTGGCGACGCCCACCGCCATCATGGTCGGAACCGGCAAGGGCGCAGAGCACGGGGTGTTGATCCGCGACGGCGCCGCGCTGGAGACGGCGCATAAGCTCACGACCGTCGTGCTCGACAAGACCGGGACGATCACCGAAGGACAACCACGGCTCGTCAATCTCCTCATGGCCGCCGACACACCACTCTCCGACGACGACCTCCTCCGCCTCATGGCCGCGGCGGAACGCGGCAGCGAGCACCCTATCGCCGCTGCCCTGCTCGCCGCCGCCAAAGAGCGATCCCTCGTCATCCCTGCGGCGACCGAGTTTCAGGCCCTCGCGGGGCACGGCATCCGCGCCGTCATCGAGGGCCACGTGGTCGTGGTCGGCAACGAGCGCTTGACCGGCGCCGCCGATGATGAGCTGGCGCTGCGCGCGGCGGAGCTCGCCGACATGGGCCACTCGATCGTGCTCGCCAACGTCGACGGGCGTGTGGCCGGTGCCGCGACGGCAGCCGATACCATCAAACCGAGCTCACCAGCAGCCATCGCTCGACTCCGGAACATGGGTCTCGACGTCGTGATGCTCACCGGCGATGACACGCGCACGGCACACGCCATCGCCGCGGAAGTCGGCGTCGAGCACGTGCGAGCTCAAGTCCTGCCGGAGCAGAAGGCCGCCGAAGTCGCCGCCTTGCAGGCGAACGGCAAGCGCGTGGCCATGGTCGGCGACGGCATCAACGATGCCCCGGCGCTGGCACAAGCCGATGTCGGCATGGCCATCGGTACAGGCACCGACGTCGCCATTGAGACCGCCGACGTGACGCTCATGTCCGGCGATCTCAACGGCGTCGCCAACGCCATCGCGCTGTCACGCGCAACCATCCGCATCGTCAAACAGAACCTCTTCTGGGCGTTCGCCTACAACGTCGCCCTCATTCCCCTGGCGGCAGGCGTCTTCTACCCAGTGTTCGGCGTGCTCCTCAATCCAATCTACGCGGCCATCGCCATGGGACTCTCGAGCGTCTCGGTCGTCTCGAACAGCCTGCGACTGCGCTTCTTCCGCGCCACATAGCCGAGTTTCAACTCTGGGCGCTTCGTCGCCCATGCTTGCACGCTTGCCGCTGGGCGTAGTAAGCTCGCAGTGTCTTGAAAGTGGTTGTCAGTTTCATCTAAGAGGCCCTGAGCGTGCCCCCAAGTGCCGAACAATTGGCCGAAGTCCTCGCCGCGCGCGGACTCCGTCTCACCCGCCAGCGGCGAGCGGTGCTGTCCGCCGTCGCGGCGGCCGAGTCGACGATGAGCCCGGTGCAGGTTTTCGATGCGGCACGCGCCTTCTGCCCCGAGCTCGGACTCACGACCGTGTACCGCACCCTCGACACTCTGAGCGAAGCGGGCGCCCTGCGCCGCATTCACGGAACCGAACACTGCGACGGCTTCGTCCCCGCTGGCCCCAAGCATGGCCATACCGTGGTATGCAGCGCCTGTGGCCTGGCCAGCGAGTTCACCGACTGCGACCTCAGCGGCATTGCCATCGCGGCCTCGCGCCAAACCGGGTACGTCATCACCGATCACTTTCTCCAGCTCACCGGCTTGTGCGCTCGCTGCGCCGCGGCTCGCCAATCCGCCACCGAGGAGTAGCTGATGCGTCTCCGCACCCTCACTGCTCTACTTGCCGCAGCTCTTGTCATTCTCGTGTCGACAAGTTCTTGCGGCAATACGAGCACGCCCACCGGCGATGCGAGCTTGACGGTCGTCGCCTCGCTGAGCTTCATCGCCGACATGGCCCAGAACGTCGCCGGCGATCGCGTGCACGTCACGTCACTCGTGCCGCTCGACACCGACCCCCACGCCTTCGAACCGTCGCCCTCTGATCTCCAGGAAGTCGCCGCCGCCGACATCGTGATCCTCAACGGCGGCGGCCTCGAGGGTCAGCTCGAGAAGGCTCTGCAATCCGCCGGCGGCGATGCAACCATCGTCTACGCGTCACAAGGCCTCGCGAGCCGCACACCGCAGCCAGGCGAGCCGGAACTGGATGAGGATGGTGTCGATCCGCACTTCTGGCTCGACCCTCAGCTCGGCATCAAGTACGTCGAGAATATCGCCGCCGCTTTGAGCGCCGTCGACCCGGAGGGAGCCGACACCTACGCAGCCAACGCGCAGGCATACATCAAGCAGCTCGAAGCCGTCGACGAGGAGATCCGCGCGCGGGTCGCAACCATCCCCGAAGAGCAGCGCAAGCTGATCATGAATCATGCCAGTCATGGCTACTACGCCGACGCCTACGGCTTCACCGTCGTTGGGACCGTCATCCCCAGCGTAAGCACCGGCGAGAGCCCTTCGGCGCAGCAACTCACCGCGCTCACAGAGGCCATCAAGAAGAACCACGTGCGCGCAATCTTCGTCGAGCTCGGCGAAGATCCCACCCTCGCCCGCCAAATCGCCGCCGAGACGGGCATAGAAGTCGTCGACGACCTCCTCGACCACAGCCTCACTGAGCCCGGCGGCGTGGCACCAACGTATATCGATCTCCTACGCTACGATACCGAGCGCATCGTCGGAGCCCTGCAGTGAGAGCACACGACTCGGCGCGCGAGTCCTGTCTTTCCCTGCACGGCGTCACCGTCAGCTACAACGGCCACACCGCGCTGGACAACGTCTCCATGAACGTGCCCCACGGCGCGCAGGTTGCGATCGTGGGCCCCAACGGAGCCGGCAAGTCAACGCTCTTCAAGACCATCGTCGGCCTCCTGCCGGCACGCTCCGGCACTATCTCACTGAACGGCAAGCCGCCGGGGAGCAGCAAGGACCCTATCGCCTACGTGCCGCAGCGAGAAGAGATCGACTGGACCTTCCCGGTCACCGTCAGCGAAGTCGTGATGATGGGTCGCTACGGCGCCATCGGTTGGATCCGACGGGCCAAGACGCGCGACCGTGAGATCGTCGCTCAGTGCCTCGACGAACTCGACATCTCCGCCCTCGCCGATCGCTCCATCGGTGAGCTTTCCGGCGGTCAACAGCAGCGCGTCTTCCTCGCTCGCGCCCTGGCACAAGAACCACACCTCCTCCTCCTGGACGAGCCCTTCACAGGTGTCGACGCAACCGCCAAGGAAGCGCTGCTCGAGCTTCTAGAGCGGCTGCGACGTCGCGACATCACCATGCTCGTGAGCACGCACGACATCCAGACGACGGCGCAGCGCTTCGAGCACGTGGCCCTCCTGAACAGCCGGCTCGTCGCCTACGGTCCGCCGGCGCACGTATTCACCCAACAACACATCGGCGACGCTTTCGGTGGCCAAGCTCTCTTCATCGACGGCATGGTCCTGATCGACCAATGCTGTCCCGGCCACGCCGAGGGCGAAGATGCGCGTCACCACGACGAGAGCAACCCGATGGACGCGATACACGCTCACGGCACACCACACGCCTCTCCACGCTGATGTCCTGGTTGGCGGAGCCCTTCACGCTCGAATTCATGCAGCGAGCGCTCGTCGCCTCATTGATCGTCGCCCTGCTGTGCTCGGTCATCGGCTGCTTCGTGGTCGTGCGCGGAATGGCGTTCCTGGGCGACGCTCTCGCGCACGCGATCCTGCCCGGAGTAGCCGTCGCATACCTGATCGACACGAGCTTGCTCGTCGGCGGCCTCGTCGCCGCACTCCTGGTCGCCATCGGTATCGGCTTCGTCACCCGTCACGCCAACTTCAAAGAAGACACGGCCATCGGCATTCTCTTCGCGGCAGCGCTGGCCCTCGGAGTCGTACTTATCAGCACCGCCGGCTCGTACGCAGTCGACCTCACGCACATCCTGTTTGGCAACGTGCTCGGCGTCAGCAAGACCGATCTCTGGCTCACCGGCGGCATCGCCGTCGGCGTGCTTACCCTCATCGTCCTCTTCTTCAAGGAGTTCCAGCTGGTTTCATTCGATCCCGTGCTGGCGCATATGCTGGATCGCCATCCAGAACTCCTGCGCTTCCTCCTCCTCCTGCTGCTGGCGCTCACCATCGTCGTGAGCCTGCAGACGGTCGGTGTGGGGCTGGTCGCCGCCATGCTGGTGACTCCCGCAGCAGCGGCGTACCTGCTCACGCGTCGACTCGCCACGATGATGCTGGTATCGGCGCTGCTCGGCTGCTCGGCCAGCGTCGTCGGCCTCTACGTGAGCTACTACCTCGACGTCGCCTCCGGGGCGGCTATCGTGCTCACGGCAACCGTGCTCTTCCTCGTCGTCTTCGTGGCAGCACCAGGACGCGGGCTCCTCGCACGGCGGCTCGGGCGGCGTGCGGCGTAGCCGACGCGCCGCCCAAGCCGCACTCCCAAACTACTTGCGCCCAGACGTCTGCGACGCCGACTGACCCGCCATGGGGACGGGAGCCACCCCGGCAAGGTCACCGATGACGTTCACCAGCTGGCCGTCCGCCGGAACGACGATCTTGGCGTTCTGCCACAGCGCCTTCTCGACTGTCTCGAGCTGACGAAGAAGCTGCGCATTGCCGATGAAGTAGTCGTTGGCGGACGAGTTGACGAGGCGGATGGCCTCGGCTTCGCCCTCGGCCTGCAGGATCTTGGCCTGCTTGACACCCTCGGCTTGCTTGATGCTGGCGCGCCGCTCACCGTCTGCCTGAGTCTCTCGCGCGGTGGCATAGTCGATGGCGGCGATCTTCTCATTCTCAGCCTTGACGACCTTGTTCATCGTCTCTTGGACGTCGCCGGGTGGATCGATCTCCTTGAGCTCCGTACGAAGAATCTCGATTCCCCAGCTCGCCGTCTCCACTTTCAGCGTCGAGCGCAGCTCCTCGTTGATGCGCCCACGCTCACTGTTCGCCGACTTAAGCGTCATCGTACCGATGATATTGCGCAGAGTCGTACGCGCCAGATTGACGATCTGGTTCTCGTAGTCCATCACGTTGTACTGCGATGCCTTGACGTTCTCTTCATCAGGCTTGACTTTGAGATACACCTGAGCATCGACTCTGGCATTCAGGTTGTCGTTGGTGATGATGGTCTGCGGCTGCGCTTCGACGAGCACCTCACGAATATCGACTCGATACATATGCTCAACGCCAGGAATGATGACGTGAAAGCCAGGGTTTGCGTAGCGGTTGTACTTGCCGAAGCGCTCGACCAATCCGCGATGTGTCGGTCGCACGATGCGGATGCCCATCGACAGCACGACCGCGATAGCGACAATGACAATTAGAGCGAGAATCATCCCCACAGTTCCCATGTGTTCTCCTTGCGCCTTGATCGCTTGGGATCGTGAACGCTTTCTGTTTCGCCTACTCGTACGGGTAGACATCACATCTTGGGCGAATTACCCGCACGGGTCAGGATTCGAAACACAGCTGCGACGTGGGTCGCGCTGCGATCGACGGGCCACACATCACCAGCGCAAAGAGGAAACTGCCTGCACATCGCGCCAAACTCTGGTGCCGAAGGCGGGAATCGAACCCGCACGCCCCGTGAAGGGCAGAGGATTTTAAGTCCCCGGCGTCTGCCAGTTCCGCCACTTCGGCACGATTGGCAGTATACCCCGCTCAGTCGGCCGTCGACGCTGCCAGGGACCCCTCTGCCAGCGCGAGCGCAGCACCCTCCAGAAGGTCCGCCTCGCTGCAGCGGACGGCATCCAGCGAGAAGGCGCGGCAGGCTTCGCGAGCGATCACCGCGCCGGCGATGATGACATCCTCGCGACCCGCTTGAATCCCGGCAAGCCGCGCGCGCTGCGCATGCGTGAGTCCGACAAAGCGCGCCAGCGAAGCCTCGATGTCCGCGAGCGTGAGCACATGACCGTGCACAAGCTCGGGTTGGTACACCGTCAACGCCAGTTTGTGAGCGACGAGCGTCGTGTAGGTGCCGGCCACCCCAACGGCGGCGGCTACGCCGTTGCGAACCGCCGCCGGCACGTTGCCGGCGATCGTTCCCGCGACGAAATCGGAGAGCGCCGTGAGCTCCCCTGGTAACGGCGGATCGTGGCGAATGAAGCGCTCCGTAAGCCGCACCGCGCCCACGTCGAGACTGCGCACAAATGAGGGCGCGCCACCGGGTGCGCCAATCGCGAATTCGGTGCTTCCGCCGCCGATGTCGATGAGAACGAGCTTCCCCGACGCGCTCGTGGCGGCAAGTTCCGCCGTACCACCGCGAAAGGCGAGTGCCGCCTCTTCCTCGCCGCGCAACACACGCGACGGCATGCCGTACTCACGCTCGACGGCGGCGAGAAACGCGGCACCGTCGCGTGCGTCACGCAGCACGCTCGTCGCGATCAACAGGCGGCGCTCGGGAGAGAAACGCCTGAGCTCAGCGGCGTAGCCGGCGAGACACGCGCGAGTACGCTCGATCGCCGCCGGACGCAGGCGGCGATCTTCATCGACTCCTTCCCCGAGACGCACCACCGTAGTCTGCCGGACGTGCGCGCGAACTTCACTGGCGCCGGCAACCGTGGCGAGGAATAGACGACAGGTGTTCGTCCCGAGGTCGACGATGGCGACCTTCACGAGTCACCTCCACCGACCTCAGCACAGCGGCGATCGGTGCACCAGAAGGCTTCCAGTTCGGCGATCACCGCCTCACCGAACGCATACCCCGGACAGGCGAACGCGTGCGCAACGTGGGCGTGCAAGCACTTCACCGCCAGCGGATCGGCTACGCCGGCGACGCCACCGGCGAGACTGCGCCCACTGACTACGTGCAAGCCGTGCTCGTCGAGGAGTGCAACGCGGCGGCGGACCGATGCTTTCGCCGCCGCCTCAACGGAGGCACTCAGTACAGACGAATCGAGGAGTTGTCTCGTCCAGCGCCGCACCCCCCCGGTGCCCTCAAGCCGGCTCACCGCCGCCACGAGCGTGGGGCAGGTGCAGTAGTACAGCGTTGGGAACGGCCTGCCCTCGCGGTCGGCCGGGAGACACTCAACGACCGCCGGGCACCCCCATGGACAGACGGCAACGATGCGGCTCATCGCCTGCGGCTCGCGACCGATCTGCCGTGCCACGATCGCCAAGTCCTCGCCGCCGACGACTGCGTTCGAGCCCGCGGGCGCCTCCATCACAGTCAGTTCAGGAGCGTGCGCCAGAGATCCTCCACGCGATCGAGCGCGGAGATGGAGTCAGCCTGCGGCGTTTCCCCGGCCAACGCGGCGTCCTCTGCCTCGCGTCCCGGTAGCCCCTTGATGACGAAGACCTGCGTGTCCGGCGGCACAAGCATCGATCCCGCCAATGCCTGCTGGCCGATGTAGCTGTCGCTGCTCAGCAGTTCCACCTCGTGATTGAGCGCGGTGTTGTCAGCTTGCGCCGCGTCGAGCGCTGCCGTCGCCTGCTGGTAGCGATCTTGCTGCGCGAAGAACTCGCGCAGCGGACCGAGGTAGAAGGCGGCGGCAATCAGGACGAGGACCAGCGCGAGGAGCCGGCCGATGTGCAGCTGGGGACGTCGGTTCGCCCCACGGAGGGGTTGCTTCCCACGCCGTGAGTTGACCGGCCGTCGTGCTGTGGTCGCCGCTGCCAGCTTGCTTCCTTTGCTTCGCCGCACGGCCAGGCATGAACCCGACCGCCCTCCTAGCTAGGTTCGCGCCGTCCCCAGCGCGTCCCTTCCCGACCGCGCTACTTCTTGAGATTGTAGAACGCGCTCATGCCCGGGTAGTACGCGATCTCGCCCAGCATCTCCTCGATCCGCAGAAGCTGGTTGTACTTCGCCACTCGATCACTGCGCGCCGGCGCACCACTCTTGATCTGGCCGGCGTTCGTCGCCACGGCAAGATCGGCGAGCGTCGTGTCCTCGGTCTCGCCGGAGCGATGCGAGCAAACCGCCGTCCACCCCGCCCGCTTGGCCATCTCGATGCAATCAAGCGTCTCGCTCAGCGTGCCGATCTGATTGAGCTTGATGAGGACGGCGTTGGCGCTTCCGAGCGCAATGCCGCGCGCGAGCCGTTCGGTGTTGGTCACGAAGAGATCGTCGCCGACGATTTGCACGCGATCGCCCAGCTTCTGCGTCATAAGCTTGAAGCCGTCCCAGTCGTCCTCGGCAAGCCCGTCCTCGATGCTGATGATCGGGTACTTGTCGCAGAGAGCGACATAGTAGTCGACCATCTCCGCCGACGAGAGACTGCGCCCCTCACCCGTCAGAACGTACTTGCCGTCAGCGTAGAAGCTGGAGGCAGCGGGGTCGAGGGCAATGCGCACGTCCTCGCCTGAGTCGTAGCCCGCGGCCGCTACGGCCTCCATAATCACCTGGATGGCTTCTTCATTGGACGAGAGATTGGGGGCGAAGCCGCCTTCGTCGCCGACCGCGGTGCTCAGGCCATTCTCCTTGAGCACTCCCTTGAGCGCGTGGTAGACCTCGGCGCAGACGCGCAGCGCCTCCTCGAAGGACTCCGCGCCGACCGGCATAACCATGAACTCCTGCAAGTCGACGTTGTTGTCAGCGTGCTTGCCGCCGTTCATGATGTTCATCATGGGCACGGGCAACTGGTGGGCGTTGCAGCCACCGATGTACTGATACAGCGGCAACTCCATCGCCGCCGCGGCCGCATATGCAGTCGCCAAAGAAACCCCGAGGATGGCATTCGCACCCAAGTTGGCCTTGTTGGGCGTACCGTCGAGCTCGATCAACATGCGATCGACGAGCCGCTGATCGGTGGCATCAAGCCCTAGAAGCTCCTCGGCGATCACGCTGTTGACGTTGTCGACCGCCTGGCGCACACCTTTGCCGCAGTACTCGCCACCGTCATCGCGGAGCTCCACCGCTTCGTACTCGCCGGTCGAGGCTCCCGAGGGAACGGCGGCACGCCCCACGGTGCCCGATTCGAGCTCGACCTCAACCTCGACCGTCGGGTTGCCGCGCGAGTCGAGAATCTGCCTGGCGACGATGTCGACGATGGTGGTCATGCTTCTCCCCTCTGATTCACTGCCCAGGGTCGGCGGCCGCCGGCTCCCCAGCCTTGGCACGCAGGTAGTAGGACTCCTGATCGTTCAAGTCTAACGCAGACCACTCGCGGCCCTCGTTGGCCGCCAGACTCGCAGCCGCGGTAACACGTCGCTCAAAGCGTCGCGAGGTCTCGCGGAGCGCCAACTCCGGATCGACGTGGAGAAGACGGGCTACGTTGACCGTCGCGAACAAGAGATCGCCGATCTCGTGCTTGACACGAGGGTCATGGCGGTCGGGGTCGCGCACACCGTCAACCGCTAAGTTCGCCGCCTCGGCAAACAGCTCCGCCAGTTCGTCATGCTCCTCAGCGATCTTGTGGAACGCCTCGGCCGCGGTGCCCCAATCGAACCCCACGGCGCTTGCCCGCTGCTGCATCTTGCGCGCGTGCAGGATGGCCGGCGCGCGACGCGGCACATCGTGAAAGATGCCCCGACGCCCCTCCTGCTCCACTTTGATGCGCTCCCAGCGCCCTTTGACCTCGGCAGCAGTCTCGGCAACGGCGTCGGCAAAGATGTGTGGATGGCGCCGGATGAGCTTGGCCTCGATCTCATACGCGACGAGGCCCAAGTCGCCGGCGTCCTGTTCGTCGAGCATCAGGGAGAGCAGAACGACCTGTAACAACAGGTCGCCGAGCTCGCCCCGCTGAGCGATCAGATCGTCGTCCGCAATAGTGTCGGCGAGTTCGTACACTTCTTCGACCGTATAGGCGATGATGTCGCGCGGCGTCTGCTCGCGATCCCACGGACAGCGCAGGCGCAAGACGTCGACGATGCTCTTCAGCGAGGCAAGTTCCTGCCCGACAAGGGCCGCACCAAACGAAGCATCGTCGGGCACGGTCACGATCGGAGTGTGCGCCCAGGCGCGCACCAGCCGCGCCAAGCGCGGCCCCTGCGCGCCCGCCAGTCCCACCTTCACGTCCTCGTCCGCCAACCGCGTCAGAAGCACGCCAACGTCGTCGACATCGACGGCGACCACATGCAACGTGCCGCCGCCGAGCGTGACCGCCTCGCCGAGAAGGGCGTGCATGTCGTCGTCCAATCCCTCGGGAACGACGACGGCGCCGCCGCCGGCCAGTGCCCGCAATGAAGCTGCGGGCACCAATCCGGCGGCGGCGCCGATGTACACAAGCGTCAGGCCCATGGATTCTAGGCCCGTATCGTCACGATGCCTATTCGCTCGCCGACGGAGAAGGCGACGCCGCAGGGCTGGTCGTCGTCTCGGACGGGGTCGGCGAAGCAGTCAGCTCGGTTGGATTGAAGCCCGCGGCGTACACGATCTCAGCCTCCGCCTTTGCCTCTTCGAGCCAGGCGTCCCACGCCTCGGACTGCTTCTGGAGCTTGAGCTGCTCCTCGATGCCGTCCTTCGCGTCCTCGAACGACGTCGTGCTGCCCTTCGTCTTCGCCGTGACTTGAATGATGTGCCAGCCGAACTCGGTCTTGACCGGCTTGGAGATCTCATCGACATCGAGCGCGAACGCCGCATCTTCGAACTCTGCCACCATGCGGCCCTTGGGGAACGTCCCCAGATCGCCGCCGACGTTCTTGGAGCCGGGATCGGTGGAGTACTTCTTGGCGACCTTCTTCCAATTTGCATCGCTGGAGTCGGCTTCGAGCAACGCCCTGACCTTCTCGGCCTCGGCCTTCGTCTTGACCAACACGTGGCGCGCCGTCACTGTGTCGGCGACGACGAACTGGTCCTGATTGGCGTCGTCGTCGTAGAAGGCACGCACCTCTTCGTCGGTGACCGTGACGTCCTCGCCGATCTTCGCGTACAACGCGTCCTGCAGCATCTGCACCTGAAGCTGCTGCCTGAGATCGTCTTCGCTAACGCCCTGCTCCTTCAGGAGAGCCTCGTACTTCTTCTGGCCACCCACCTGTTCGACGATCGTCTTGATACGCTCGTCGATCTCATCGGTGGTCACCGAGACGCCCTTCTCCGTGGCCGCCTGGCTCACGAGCTCGGCCTGCACGAGGTACTCAACGATCATGGCCTTCATCTGCTTGTACTCGGCAGAATCCTCGGCAGGGAACTCCTGGTCCTGCGCCTTGTACTGCGCCTTGGCCTGCGCGATGATCGCGTCAAACTGCTCCTGAGTGACGACCGCGTCGCCCACGGCGGCAATGGCCCCCGCCGGCACTTCCTTCTCGCCACAACCCGTGACGGCGAAGACCGACACGAGGGCGAGAAGCATCATGACGGCGACAAAAGCTCGTTTCATAGACATACTCTCCTAATTGTGGGCTAGTCGCGGGACACGCCAGCGTCGATCATAGCATCGAGGAGAGACTCGACCCACCGCAGGATCGACTCGTCGGACTCGGCACGATGGACGATGAGCGCGCGCTTCTGCTTGAAATAGGTGAGGCGCGGGTGGTCCGCGCGCAAACGCGCCGCCGCTGCATCACCGAGATCGAGTCCGTCCACCTGCAGCCGACCGCTACGATACGACACGGCGCTGGCGCTCAACTCAGTCGTCTTGAGCTTGATCGCTTGCAGCGACAACAGATTCTCAACCGGTTCGGGCGGCGCGCCGAAACGATCGCCGAGTTCGGCGCGCACATCGCCTAGCTCCTTGAGCGTCGTCGCGCGGGCAATGCGCCGGTGCGCGTCGATCTTCGTCGCTTCGTAGGCGATGTACTCGGGTGGGACGTACGCCGTAACGGGGATGTCCACGCGCACCGGGGCCAGCACCGCCACCTGCGCGCCCTGCATTTCCTGCACGGCATCCTCGAGCATCTGCGCATACATCTCGAAGCCGACGGCGGCAACATGCCCAGACTGTTCGTCGCCGAGCAGACTTCCGGCACCGCGTATCTCCAAGTCCGCCATGGCGATGCGGAACCCAGCCCCGAGCTCAGTGTGGTCACTCAGAGTCGTGAGGCGCGCAGCCGCCTCCTTCGTCAAGGTCTCCTCACTCGGATAGAGGAGGTATGCGTAGGCGCGCGCCTCGCTCCGCCCGATCCGGCCGCGTATCTGATAGAGCTGGGCGAGACCCAGCATGTCGGCGCGGTCGACGATCAACGTATTGGCGCTCGGGATATCGATGCCGCTCTCAATGATCGCCGTGGACACGAGTACGTCGGCTTCTCCAGCGAGGAACGATAGCATCACCCGTTCGAGCTCCTTCTCCGCCATCTGCCCGTGCGCCACGGCGACGCGGGCGGCCGGCACGAGCTCCCGCACGTACTCCGCCACCTGCTGGATGGTCTCCACGCGGTTATGCAGGAAGAAGGCTTGCCCCTCACGGGCGATCTCCTTCTCGATGGCAGCACGTACGAGAGCATCGCGGTGCTCGCCGATGTACGTGTGGATCTCATGCCGCCCACGGGGCGGCGTCTCGATCACGGAGACGTCGCGAATGCCGGTCAGCGACATCTGCAGCGTGCGTGGTATCGGCGTCGCCGAGAGACTGAGGACGTCGACTTGCAGCTTGAGGGTGCGCAGACGTTCCTTCTGGCGCACCCCAAACCGCTGCTCTTCATCGACGATGACGAGGCCGAGCTCCTTCGGCTGCACATCCGTGCTGAGTAGTCGGTGTGTGCCGATCAGGACGTCGAGCTTACCGCCGCCGAAGTCGGCAAGGATGCGTCGCTGCTCGGCGGCCGTGCGAAAACGCGACACCATCTCGACCTTCACGGGCAGATCGGCGTAACGCTCGCGAAAGGTCATGAGGTGTTGCTCGGCAAGAATCGTCGTAGGCACGAGCACAAGCGTCTGCTTACCGGCCTCCGCGGCCTTGAACGCCGCTCGTAGCGCGACCTCGGTCTTGCCGTAGCCGACGTCACCGCAGATGAGGCGGTCCATGGGATGCGGCGACTCCATGTCATTCTTGACCTCATCGATGGCCTCGGCTTGATCCTCCGTCTCTTCGTACGGAAAGGCATCCTCGAGGCGCCGCGTGAGGTCGCCGTCGGAGGGGAAGGCGAATCCTGGTGTTGCCTGCCGCGCGGCGTAGAGCTGAAGGAGTTCGCCCGCCATCTCGACAACCGCCTTCCGAGCCCGGGTGCGCACCGTCTGCCAATGCGTGCCGCCCAGACGATCCAGGACTGGCGTGCCGCCCGCAGCACCGATGTAGCGGCTGACTTTGCCGATTTGATCGTGCGGCACGAACACACGGTCGTCCCCCTTGAACTCCAGCAAGAGGTAGTCGCGCGTGATCCCGGCAACCGTCCGCGTCTCTATGCCGGCGAAGCGGGCGAGGCCGTGATCCTCATGTACAACGTAGTCATTGGGCCGCACGTCGAAGAAGCTCGTGAGGCGCGTACCGGCCACAAGTCGCCTCTCTTTGGGTGCCCCACGGAAGAGAGCGCGCTCGCTCACAACGGCAAGCTTGAGGTCGGCGGCAACAAAGCCCTCGCGCAAAGGAGCGGCGAGGAAGTACAGGCCCTCAGCCGCCTCGCCGCCACGCTCCAGCTGCTCTGGCGTCACGACTTCAGCCTGCAGTGTGCGCAGACGATAGGTGGCGCGTTCCGCCTCGCCGGCGTGACGGAAGACCACGAAGACCCGGTATCCGTCACGAACCATGCGCATCAGATCGCGTTCGGCGCCCGAGACGTCACGAGCGGCAAACTGCGGGCGTGACGCGGCGAACTGAACCTTCTGATCGCGCTGCACGACATCCAGTTGCAGCGCTCCAGCCAATGCGGCACGCACCTCGCCGAGACCGAGATACAGACGAGCGTCGGCGGACGCGACACGCACCTCTGCGTCGAAGTCCGCGAGAGACCGGTAGACCTCATCGGGATCGCACACAGCGAGACGCGTGGCCTGCGCGCTCGTTCGCTCGAGGAGCGTTGTGAACTGCCCAGAGAGCATTCCGAGAGCACGCACGCCGGCCCGCTCGTACATCTCGTCCGGCGTCTCTTCCCGACCCTCGCGCTCCCACAACGAGATGACATTCTGAAGCGCGGCGCGATACTCAGGGAGCTGCGCATCAGCTTCGACAGCCGCGTAGACGACCACCCGCGCAAGCGAGTCGGTACTGCGCTGTGAGTACACAGAGAACGTGCGCAGCGACTCAACCTCGTCACCCCAGAAGTCGATGCGCACTGGATCGCCCAGGGCGGGGTAGACATCGATCAACCCGCCGCGGACGGCGAACTCACCGCGAGTGCGAGCTTGCTCGACACGCTCGTAGCCGAGCGCCACGAGTCGCGCCACGGCGTCGTCGAACGAAACTTCGTCACCAGGCGCGAGTGCGAGAGCCTGGGGTTGCAGCTCAAGCGGCATGAACCGCTCGAGCAGAGCCGCCGCCTCGGCGACGATCACCCCGCCGGCGCGCAGTGCCGCGAGAGCTTCCTGACGTTCACCAATGATGTGCGGCGCCGGCGCCACGTCCGTGCCGTAAAGCACGCCCCGAGCTGGGAGCACCGGCACGTCCCGGCCCAGGAAGAAGGCGAGATCCGCGGCGAGCCTGGTCGCGTCGTCACCGTTCGGAGAGACGACGACCCACCCTCCCGCGCCCTCGAGCGCACCCAGCGCCGTCGCCAGCACGTAGGGCGCATAGAAGCTCGGCGCATAGGCGCCTCCGCCACGACTCAAGCGCGGCAGCGCGTCCTCAAAGCCCGGATCGTGAGCCAGGTACTGTGTAAACACTCGTGAGTCTCCCCCTACCGCAACGCGGCGTTGACCAGAGGACGGCACGACAGAAGCCCCGCCCAGCGTGCAGCAAGCGGGGCTAGCTCACTCAGGAGCGGCAACGAGAATTGTACCCGACCGCCAGAGTGGTCGGCGGCGATCGACGACGAGCGCACGGCTCAACAGCGCCACGGACCGTCACCGAACTATCAGGATTGCCCGCCGCGGCGTTGCCTGACTGTTGCCGGCCACATCGTAGCCACGTGCTTCGACGCGATACTTGCCGGGCACCATCTTGGCGGTGAATCGCCACGTGCGCGATTCGCCGACGCAGACACCGGCGACGCGGCGGGTCTTGATCGTGCGCCCCTTGGCTGTCTTGACGACCAGCCGCACGTTCACGCTCGCACTTGAGAAAGCGGGGTCGGTTACCCTGAAGGCGATTGACGCCGCCTTGCCGGCCTTGACGGTGAAGCCGGCCACGTCCACCCGCGGCGGCTCATCGTCGACACGACCGTTCCCGTCGACCAGCGCCTTCAGACAGACATTGGAGCGTTCGAACCCCTTCACAGTAACAAGATCCGTCCACTTCGTTCCGTCGGCGCTAACGTAGGACTGTCCGCGAGCCGCCGACGGCGACGACAGCTGCCACGGATGTTCCAGAGGTATCGGCTCATCGCTGCCGGGGGTCGTGAGCCGCACGGCCACAACGAAACGCTTGCCGGTCTTGAGCGCGGCCGGCCGAGTCAACTTGACGGTGTGATAGCCCGCAACCGCAAGACTCCCCCGGGCACGGCTACTCGTCGTCGCGATGCCGGCCACCGTGGCGGCAACGCGCACCTCGTACGTTGCCCCCGGCGACGGCGTGTAGAAGCTCACAGCAGCAAGCGTACCCTTGCCGGCAGCGCGGAAGCGATTTGCGAACCACGCCGTCTCGCTGCCGAACCCGATGTTCTTCGACCACGCCAGCGGGTCGTACTGGTAGATCGCGTCGTAGTTGCCGGCTCCCTCCACCCCGCTGACCACCATCAATTCGCTGCCGAGACTAGTGTCGTAGTACGACACCCAGAAGTAGCCGGCAAGGTCGCCCCAGTCCGTGCCCCAGCTGTTCTTGATGAGAAAAGCGCCGTTACCGCGCGCGGGATAGACGAAGTTCTCAGCCGGATA
The DNA here is from genome assembly GCA_041393415.1 of Thermoleophilia bacterium. Lineage (GTDB taxonomy): Bacteria > Actinomycetota > Thermoleophilia > UBA2241 > UBA2241 > CAIXSE01. Next base: position 137,655 of record JAWKKE010000004.1, read on the forward strand.
ATCGTCATCCCAGCCGACGATGGACACCCAGTGCGTCGGCTCGACCATCCCCCCATCTGAGTAGAAGTAGCCGAACGTGTCGTAGTCCATCCACTCCCGATCCCAGTAGAGACTGGCGGCAACGGCCCCTTCTTCCATGACCGCCCACTTGATGGCGGCATTGTCGGAGAACCCCGCACGCGGCGGCAGCGTGAGGATCTCCTGGACGTGCCGCACGGCCGACAACCCCTCCGGGGAATCGTCCGGGCGCGGGTATGGATCGTCACGCTCGAGCACCGGCCCCTCCCAGCGCGCGAAGTAGGCCGCGGAGATGAGATTCGAGGCCCGCCCCTCATAGTCCAGGGTGGAGCTTTGGAAGTTCGCCATGTGGTTCTCCGAGAAGTCCAGCCGTACGCTCGGGAGGAGATTGGACTCGAGCGAACTGATCGCCGCCATGACCCAGCACGTGGAGAAGCCGTCTTGACTGCGAACTGGACTCACACGACCCTCGTCGCGCAGATCGTACGACGACGGATATGTGCGACCGTCCCAGGGAGCCGCGCACACGGGCGTCGCCAGTGCGAAGAAGAGCGCCAGAGCCGCAGCCACCGCCACCGCCCATGCACCGCGACTACCCCTCCCCGCACCCATGTCCTTCGCCACGTTCGCCGCCTCCCGGATGGTCCATCAGTGACCTGCTGTGCCGCATCCACGCACAGACAGGATAGCGCGCGCGGAGGCAACGCACCTACCATCCGATCGAGGACGGGGCTCGCGAGCCCGAGCTTCGACGTAAGATAGCGCCAGATGAGAGACGCCCCCGGACAACCCTGCCCGACACGCATAGGCCGACCGGCGTGGCGTCTGGCGATTGCCTTTCTTGTGTTCGTGGCTGTCGCATTCGGTGTTGGTGGCAACGAGCGCGCCGCCGCAGCCGTCGCCGACGACATCCCCGCCATCCTGGCGCAGCAGGGCATCGCCGCACAGAACGCTGGCATCTACATCTGGGACCTTGAGTCGGCGCGCCCGGTCTACACATGGAACGCCGATCAGCTCTTCACACCAGCCTCCAATCAGAAGCTCGTCACCTCGGCCACCGCGCTCATCAACTGGGGCGCCAACCACCGCTTCGTCACGGGGCTCTCCATGTCGGACGTCCCCATCGAGAACGGCGTGCTCGACGGCGACCTCTTTCTCTGCGGCTACGGCGACCCCAGCCTCTCCACCCGCGCGTACCAGCGCCGAGAACTCGGCTTCACAACGGCCTCGCTCGAACGCTTTGCGCGCGCTCTCTCGGCCCTCGGCGTCCGCACGGTGACCGGAAGTGTCATCGCGGACGCGCATTGGTTCGACGCCAAACGCACCGTGGCAAGCTGGAAGCCGGGTATCGAAGCGACCGCCTGCGGCCCCATCTCCGCGCTCTCCGTCAATCAGGGATTCCAGGACGAAGAGCGCGTCTCCGACCCGGTGTTGTTCGCCGCCACGAAGTTCACCGAGGTACTGCGCAAGGCGGGCATCAAGGTCACCGGAGCGCCTCGCGAGGGGCGACTTGCCGCAGACGCCGTCCTCGTGAAGCAACAGTCGTCGGCACCACTCAAGCAACTGCTGAAGCGACTCAACAAGATGAGCGACAATCACTTCGCCGAAACCTTCACGAAGGGTCTCGGCAAGGACTTCGGCGAGGCCGGTACCACCGCAGCAGGCGTGCGCCTCTCGCGGGCGACGCTCGCCTCGATGGACATCCCTGCCAGCAGCTTCGTGATCGACGATGGTTCGGGCCTGAGCTACCTCGATCGGCTCACGCCGCACGGCATCGTGCGCCTACTCGGCTGCATGTACCAGCGCCCAGACTTCGCCGCCTACTACGACTCACTGGCCATCGCCGGCAAGGATGGCACCCTGGCCGAACGAATGCGCAATACCCCGGCGGCAGGCAACGCCCACGCGAAGACCGGTTACCTCAATGTGGCCACAAGCCTTTCGGGCTACGTGCGCAGCGCCAACGGCCACCTGCTCGCCTTCTCGTTGCTCATGGCGATCGACCCAACGCAGTGGCAACAGGCGCACGATGCGCAAGACGCCATCGTCGCCACCCTTGCCGACGCGACCGTCCCGGGAGCGTGCGTCCTCCGCGTGACGCCGACCCGGCGGCAGCAGATCATGTCAAGCATTGCCGCTGTTCACACTGTTGGCAGCGCTCTCCAGCCCTGCGTCGAGCCATAGCTCCACCGCATCCGCGGCGGCCGCAACCAGCGCCTCCACGGTGGCGCGCGGCTCCGCGAACGGCGCCAAGACGTACGCCGCAACTACCTCGGGATCGTAGCTCGCCGGCCGATCGACACCGACCCTCAGGCGCACGTACTCGGCGCCGACGAGCCCGGTCACACTCTTCAGACCGTTGTGTCCACCGCTGCCGCCACCGCTCATCAGACGCAGCCGACCGAACGGTAGATCGATGTGATCGTGCACTACCATGAGGCGGCCGAGCGGCACTCCGTACTTGCGCACGACATCGGCAACGCTACGACCGCTCTCATTCATATACGTCGTCGGCTGGAGGAGCAGGACGTCGTGGCCCGCGATCCGACCAAGCGCGAAGCGCCCGTGGTGGCCCCGCTTGGCCTTAGCGAAACCGTGCCGGCGGGCCAACTCCTCGATGACACGATAGCCGAGATTGTGCCGTGTACCTTCGTACGTCGGCCCGGGATTCCCCAGGCCGACGACGACGTACTCGACTTGTATGACAGACGTATCGCTACGTCGCATCGCCTCAAGCGGCCAACGCGCAGAGGTCGCGCGTTAGGAGCTCGCCTCCTCCTTGCCGACGATGTCCGGCTCGACTGCCTCAGCCTCGACCTCTTCCTCTTCGTCAGCCTTGCGCGGCGGCAAGACAGAGCAAAGCACCTGCTCCGGATCGTCGACGATCGTGATGTCCGCGGGGACGACGAGATCGGCGATGGTCGCCACGTCGTTGATGTCAAGCTCAGAGATGTCGACCACAACGTGCTCGGGAATGGCAGTGACAACGCCCCTCACGGTGACTTCGCGCAGAGATTCGTCGAGCACGCCGCCGGCCTTCACGCCCTTGGACTCGCCCTCAAAGCGAATCGCGACCACGCTCTCGATGGTCTCCGTGAGACGGATCTCCTGCAGGTCGATGTGAGACACGGTGTGCTTCGTGGGGTGATACGCCAGATGCTTGATGATGGCTTTGTGGTCGCGCGACTGGCCCTCGATCTTGACGTCCAGAATGACGTGCACTCCAGGTCCCGTCGTGACGGCCTCGCGCATGACATGCGGTTCGACGGCGATCAACGTAGCCGCGTCGCCGTGGCCGTAGATGACGCCGGGAATGAAGCCTTCCCTGCGAAGGCGCCGAGAAGAGCGGCTGCCGGTGGCGTCGCGCGGCTGCACGACGATGCTGACTGTGTCGGTCATGAGTCGTCTCCTGCTAGAACAGCTGATTCTCGCCGGCGAACAACTCGCTCACCGACTCGTCGTCGAACACGTTCCGTATTGTACTGGCCAGGATATCGGCCACAGAGAGTATCTTGATCTTGCTGTCTTCGGGTCGCAGATCGATACGCAGAGTATCGGTGACCACAACTTCTTTCACTGGCGACGTGCGAATCCGCTCTCGAGCGGGATCGCTGAAGACACCATGCGTCGCACACGCATACACCTCACGCGCGCCGTTGGCGACGAGCGTGTCGACGGCGCTGGTGATCGACCCAGCGGTATCGATCATGTCGTCGACGAGAATCGCGATCTTGTCGTTCACATCACCGATGAAGTGCATGGTCTCGGCACGATTGTGGTCAGGTCGCATCTTGGTGAGCACGGCAAGATCGCCACCGATGCGCGCCGCGAAGCGCTTGGCGAGCTTGACGCCGCCGGCATCGGCCGACACGGCCACGAGCGGCGTCCCGCCGAAGTCCTTGAAGCGAAAGTAGTCGGCAAGCATGGGAGTCGCCGTCATGTGGTCAACAGGGATCTGGAAGAACCCCTGCACCTGACCCTGATGGATATCCATGGCCAAGACACGGTCGACGCCGGCGGCCTCGAGCAACGTCGCCATGAGTCGAGCCGAGATGGGCTCGCGAGCGGCGCTCTTCTTGTCTTGCCGTGAATACGGGAAGTACGGCACCACGGCGGTTACACGATGCGCGGAGGCGAGCTTCGCCGCCTGGATCATCAGGAGCAATTCCATGACGTCGTCGTTCAAGGTCACCGACGGCGATTGCACGACAAACACGTCGGTGCCGCGGATGCTTTCGTTGTAGCGGCAGTAGATCTCGCCGTTCGCGAACGTCTTCAACAAGACGCCCCCGAGGGCGATGCCGAGCTTCTCGGCGATCTTCTCGCTGAGCGCGGGGTTGCTGCGTCCGGAGACGACCATGAGCCGCTTCTGCTGCGTCGTTATGCAGTAGGACGGATCAGACAACGCTTCCCTTTCCTCGGCCCGCCATGCCGACCGATGATTGTATCAGACCGCGAGTGACGCCGACCCTACTCGGCGTCACTCGCGGTCTGGCGCTCATGATGCGCCGCGCGACGCTCGGCGTACCCCTCTATATTCGCCTGCCGCGAGCGCGCCACGGCGAGCGCACCCGGCGGCACATCTTGCGTAATCACCGACCCTGCGGCGGTGAACGCGTCGTCGCCAACGGTGACCGGCGCGACAATCGTGGTGTCACTGCCGGTGCGTACATTGTCGCCGATGTAGGTGGCGTGCTTCTCGTAGCCGTCGTAGTTCGCCGTGATGTTGCCTGCGGCGATGTTGCTGTTGCGTCCGACCACCGCGTCCCCGACGTAGCTCAAGTGCGGCACCTTGCTGCGCTCACCGATCTGGCTGTTCTTGATCTCGACAAACGTGCCGGCCTTGGCGCCTTCGGCAAGCACAGTGTTTGGACGAATGTACGCAAACGGTCCCACTGTGCAGTGTGATCCGACAACACATTCGTAGAGATGCGAACTTACGACGCGTGCGTGATCACCCACGAACGCATCGCGCAAGAACGATCCCGGGCCGATCTCGCTGCCCATACCGACAGTCGTGCGTCCGAGAAGATGCGTGTTGGCACGCACGAGCGTATCGCGGCCCACCTCGACACCCCAGTCGACATAGGTGCTGGCGGGATCCTCCACACTGACGCCGGCCAACATGAGACGTTCCAGCAATCGGCGACGCATGAGCGCATTCACGTCGGCCAGTTCCACCCGAGAGTTGATGGCCAGCATCACCTCGCGATCACCGACCACATGTGCATCGACAGACACGCCCCGGTCGATCGCCAGATGGATGACATCCGTCAGATACAGCTCGCCCTGTGCGTTCTGCGGCCGCAGCTCCGGCAGCAGCTGACGCAGAAGTTCAACAGAGAAGACGTAGAAGCCCGTGTTGACTTCATTGATCAGCGCCTCATCGGCGGTCGCGTCACGCGCCTCAACGATGCGCGCCACATCACCACCCGCATCGCGCACCACGCGGCCGTACTGACCGGGCTCCGGCAAGGCGGCGGTCGCCACAGTGATACCGCTCCCGCAGGTGCGGTGCGCACACACGAGATCGTCCAAGAACTGCCCGTCGACAAGCGGCGCATCGCCCACGAGCACAACGACGTCGCCCACGAAGTCCTGCAACGGCTGCAGACCGGCCTGCACCGCGTCACCGGTGCCTAGCCTCTGCTCTTGAATCGCACGTTCGCAGCCGACCGGAAGGACATCGGCGATCGCGTCCTGTTCCGGACCCGACACCACAACGAGGCGCTCCGGAGAGACGCTGAGCGCCGCGTCGACAACGTAGGAGAGCATTGGGCGACCACAAACCTGGTGGAGGACTTTGGGTACGTCCGACTTCATGCGGGTACCGAGACCCGCGGCCAAGACTACAACCGCCAAGGCGTTGTGGTTGGGACGTTGACTCATATGACTCACCCGCCGCAAGATCGACTTTATTGCTGCATACTGGCTGGGGCGGGAGGATTCGAACCTCCGAATGCCGGGACCAAAACCCGGTGCCTTACCGCTTGGCTACGCCCCAGCGCTACACGCCTCGCAGCCCCTCCGGCGCTCAAGGCGGCGGTGCGGCAGGACATTGTATCATCGCCCGCAGCTAGGCACCGGCGGGCTGTAGATCGGTGACGGACCAGGCGCGCAATGGCGCGACGGCGGCGCGGGCACGCGCTGCCGCATCGGCGTCGTCGAAGAGACCGAAGACGGCGGCGCCGCTCCCGGTCATCGCGGCAACACGCGCGCCCATCCGCACAAGCGCATCGCGCGCCGCCCCGACTTCCGGCCGGCGGCGAACCACGCAGGGCTCGAGGTCGTTGTGGACAAGCTGAGCGAGAGCCGCCGCCGAACGAACCTCCTGACAACGACGCGAGAGCATCCGCGCCCGCGGCACGAACGACGCTGCATCGACGGTCTCATCCTCGTCGTGCCAGCCGTAGACCTCAGCCGTTGCCAGCGACAGCTCCGGCACGGCGACGACAAGATACAGCGCCGGCAACAACACCGCCTTGAGCACCTGCCCGCGACCCATGGCGAGTTGCGCGCCCGGCCAGAGGAAGAACGGCACATCCGACCCAACGGCAGCGGCAATCTCATGCCGGGTCCTCGGGCTGAGATCGAGATCGAACAGCCGCTCCATCGCGACAAGCGTAGCGGCCGCATCGGAGCTCCCGCCGCCGAGACCAGCGCCGGCAGGGATGTTCTTCGTGATCGCGACACGAACCTCGAACGCGCGCTCCAAATGCCGCTCAAGTTCACCCACAATTCGCGCCGCCAGATTCTCGCCGCCCGGGGCCACAGGGCACTCAACAGACGTCTTCGCGCCCGGAGTACGGCTTACGATGACGCGGTCGGCAAGCGTCACGGGAAGCATCAGCGAGGCGATCTCGTGGTAGCCGTCCGGGCGCCGCGGCCCAACATGAAGGGCAAGGTTCACCTTTGCCGGCGCGACCACTTCGACGGCGCCGCGACTCCCGTTGCCGCTGTTCACAGCTCCGCCTGGGAACATGCCGGGCCTCCCGCCAATTGCCGCACGAACTCGCGCCACTGCGCCGGCGCGAGTTCCTCCGGCCGTGCCCCCGGAGATGCCGAGACCGCCACCAGCGCGTCACGGACGTCGTCACGCTGCAGAGGGGACCCGGCGATCACGGCTCCGGCCAGACTGTTCGTCAACACCTTCCGCCGCTGTCCGAAAGCCACCCGCACGAGGCGGGCCAGCGTCTTGTACTCGGCCTGCCCTACGCCACCTTGCTCCCTGCGATGAAACGTAACGAAGCTGGAGTCGACGCGCGGCCGCGGACGGAATGCGGAGGGCGGCACGGCCCGCGAACGTTCCGCCTCACAGGTGACCTGCGCGAGAACAGACACCGCTGAGTACGCCTTCGTCGAGGGTACCGCGAAGAGCCGATCGGCCAGTTCCTTCTGCACCATCACGCCCCATCTGCGCAGGCTGGGGAGGCGCTCGATGCTCGTCATCAGCAGGGGGATCGCGATGTTGTAGGCGAGGTTCGCGACCAGCGCCGTAGGCAGCGGATCGAGCGCCGCCAGATCCTGCTTGAGCGCGTCGCCGAAGTGCACGCGCAATGTGTCGTGGCGCTGCGCGAGCTCGTCCAGCTGATGCGCGAAGCGTCGGTCGATCTCGAACGCATGGACAAGACGTGCCCGCGCGAGTAGCGGCCGCGTAAGCTGGCCGTCCGCCGCTCCAACCTCGAGGACGACGTCGCCGGGCAGTACCGCCGCTTGTTCCACGATGGCGCGTAGGATGTTCGCATCGACAAGGTGATTCTGGCCGTAGCGGTGCAGCGCGCGCGGCCGCGGAGGGCGACGGCGGTCACTCGCGACGTTGTGCTCCTCACCCATCGCAACCACCCACGCCGGTCACGTTCCGTCGGGCAGGCCGAAGACACGGTTCGCGTTGGCGGTGGTGATCTCCGCCACGCGAGCGACCGACGTGCCTCTTGCCGCGGCGACCACCTCTGCCGTGACGGCGACGCGCGCAGGCTCATTCGGTCTACCGCGAAAGGGCACCGGGCTAAGGAAGGGAGCATCTGTCTCTAGAAGCAACCGGTCCTCTCGCACTCTTCCGGCGGCAACGCGCAGCGCCTCGGCGTTCTTGAACGTCACATTGCCGGCGAAGCTCACGTAGTACCCGCGCGCCATGCACTCGTCGACAAACTCGGGCATCGCGAAACAGTGCAGAACAACCGTCACACCCTGCGCTTCGCGTGCGAGCACGGCGAGCGCTTCTTCGGCAGCGTCGCGCACGTGGATCACTAGCGGCAGCCGCAGTCGACGCGCCAGCTCGATCTGCGCGATGAAGGCGCGCTCCTGCAGGTCGCGTGGCGCGAGATTGCGATAGAAGTCGAGCCCGCATTCGCCAATTGCGACGACCTTGGGACGCCGTGCCAGTTCCTCGAGCTCGGCGCCAAACTGATCACTCCACAACGCCGCGTCGTGCGGATGCAGGCCGACCGTCGCGTAGACCTCGGCATGGCGCGCAGCGAGCTCCGTAGCCGTACGGGACGTGGGGAGATCGATTCCGATCGTGACCACCAGGCCGACCCCGGCCGCGCGCGCCGCAACCAGCGCCGCGTCCGTGTCGGCCACCATCTCAAGGTGACAGTGCGAATCGACGAGCTTCAGACGTCCGCCTCGATACGCGGGAAAAGCGGCGGCGCCGCCTCCACGCGAGCCGGTGTAAGACCATGCCAGGTCGCAGCCTCCAGCCGCAGCCCCTCACCCTCGGCCGACTGTCCCAGTCGGCGCAGGATCTCGACCGCTGTGGTGGGGATGACCGGATAGATGGCGAGGGCAACGAGGCGCAGGCCGGCGGCGAGAGCGTACAGCACGGCGTCGAGCCGCTCCGCCTGCGCCTCATCCTTCGCCAGCTTCCATGGCGCTTCTTCTTCGACCAGCCGGTTCAAGCGCCGAACGTAGTCCCACACGCTCTCCACAGCCGCGGTCACCTCGACGGCATCGAAGTGCGCGCCCGCTGCGCGCACCATCGCTGCGCCCTCGGCGGCCACCTCACCCAGATCGGCGCTCCGAGACGCCACTGGAATGTCCCCGCCACGGTACTTGCCGATCATGCTCACGCTGCGACTAACGAGATTGCCGAGTTCGTTGGCCAGCTCGTTGTTGTAGCGACTCTCAAAACCGTCCATGGAGATGACGCCATCCAGCCCGAAAGTCACCTCGCGCATGAGGTAGTAGCGCAGCGGATCGATGCCGTAGCGCTCCATAACCGCGAACGGATCGAGCACGTTGCCGCGTGTCTTACTCATCTTCTCGCCACCCATCAGCAGATAGCCGTGAATGAACTCGTCGCACGGCACCTCGTACCCCGCGCTCATCAAGAGCGCGGGCCATATGACGGCGTGAAACTTGAGTATGTCTTTGGCGAGGAAATGGTGAACAACCGGCCAGTAGGCATCGGTGAGATCTTCGCCCGGGCGAGCGTACGTCAACGCCGAACGGTAGTTAATGAGCGCGTCGACCCAGACGTAGATGACCTGCTCCGGATCCCAAGGCACCGGCACGCCCCAGCTGATGGTGGAACGACTGATCGAGATGTCTTCAAGCCCCTGCTCAATGAACGAGAGCGCCTCGTTGTAGCGTGAACGCGGCCGCACGAAGTCTGGCCGCGAACGAAAGAGCTCGCTGAGCCGCTCCTGGTACTTGCTCAACAAGAAGTAGTAGTTCTCTTCCTCGACCCAGATCGGCGCGATGCCGTGATCCGGACAAAGCCCATCCTTGAGGTCGCGCTCATACCAGAAACCTTCGCAAGCGGTGCAGTAGAGGCCACCGTACGTGCGTTTCTCGATATCGCCTGCAGCCCGCAGCCGTTCCACGAACTGCTGAACGAACGCCTCGTGACCGGAATCGGTGGTGCGAATGAAGAAGTCGTTGGTCGCATTGACCTGTCGCGCCAGCGCCTGGAACTTCGGCGCCATCTCGTCGACGTGTTGGCGCGGCGTCAGACCTCGTTCCTGTGCCGCCTGGGCGATCTTCGTGCCATGCTCATCGGTGCCGGTGAGAAAGAAGACGTCGTCACCCTTCTGACGGTGGTAGCGCGCCAGGATGTCTGCAGCAATGGTCGTGTAGGCGTGCCCCAGATGAGGCTCGCTGTTCACATAGTAGATCGGCGTCGTAATGTAGTAGCGCATGAGTCGCTAGTGTATCGCACGCGGGAAGAACGGCGACGAGAGCGAACTAGCCATGCTCGCGAGCGGACTTGGCGGCCCGGCCATAGCTCCCGAGGCGCTCGCCCAGCGACCAGTATTCACCGTCGACGTAAGCGACGCCGGCCTGGTTGCGCGTACGCAGCCGGCCGCGCTCATCGAGCAGATCCTCATCGTAGTGCGTCGCCACGATCTCGGCGATGAACGCGTCGTGGGCGCCGAGAGAGAGCTGGTGCCGTACAACACACTCGATGTTGATCGGGCATTCCTCGATCATCGGCGACGTGACGTAGTTCGAAGGCCGTGCCGTGAAGCCGAACTCCGAGAACTTGTCGTGCTCGATCCCGGAGCACGTGCCCGCTCCGTCGACAAGTGCCACCTGAGCCGCGTGCGGAATGTTGATGACGAAGTCGCGCGTCGCCGTCACGAGACGATACGAGTAGCGTGACGGCCGAATGGAGACGCTCACCATCGGCGGGTCAGAGCACACGGTGCCGACCCACGCCAACGTGATGATATTGGGAGCCTGATCCCCGTCCGCGACGCTTAGCAGGACCACCGGCACAGGCAGGAGCGAGGTTGAGGGCTTCCGCTCGATCTTCATCGCGACCTCCTTGATCATCTCGCCAGCATCCTACCTCAAGTGCGCAACGCCGCTCGCGACACTCGCCGGAGGCTCATAGAATGCGAGAGACCCGGGAGACGATGCCGAGCCATAGGCACCGCCCACGATGCGCACAAGCCTGGAGGCGAGAGATGCACGAGTACGATCGCGATGACGAGATGCCGTACGCCGGCATCGCCACGTACTACAAAGCGCCATTCGTGCCCTTCCCGACCCTCGAGGACGCCGACGTAGCCGTCCTCGGCGTACCGTATGACGGTGGCACATCGAGCCGCTCCGGAGCTCGCATGGGCCCGCGAGCGCTGCGAGAGGCATCCACCAACTGGGCCTTCCAGTACGCGCCGGCGCCCTTCTGGGACGGCGAGGCCGGCGTCTTCGTCCTCGGCGGGGTTCGCTGGGTCGACTCCGGCGACGTCCAGCTCGGTCCGTCGCCGACGACCGAGCGCTACCACACCAACGTGATCGACCGTCTGCAGCCCATCGCCGAAGCGGGACTCTTTCCCTTGACTATCGGCGGCGACCACTCGATCTCCTACCCGGCCATGAAGGCGGTTCACCGTGCCCGCGGGGGGCAACCGTTCCACCTCGTACAGTTCGACGCGCACCTGGACTACTGGGACGAGGACGCCGGAGAGCGATTCACGCACGAAAGCTCGATCATCCGCGCCCACGAAGAGCACCTGCTCAGCGGACTGACGCAGTACGGCATTCGCGGATTGCATACAGCGTACGACAACATCGGCCTCGCGCGTCAACGCGGGTCGCACATCTTCTGGTGCGAACAAGCGAAAGACGCCCGCGTCGAGGAACTCGTGGATCACCTCGAGCCAGGGACAGACACGTACATCACCTTCGACGTCGACTGTCTGGATCCGGCGATCGCGCCCGGCACCGGCACGCCCGAGCCTGGCGGGTTCACCTACTACGAAGCCAAGGCGATCCTTCTTGCGATCTGCAGTCGCTGCAACGTCATCGGAATGGACCTCGTCGAGGTCTCACCCGTCTACGACGGCCCCAGCCAACTCACGTCGCTGCATGCGGTACGACTCATCATGGACGTCGTCGGCGGAGTTTTTCGCCGGCGCGACGAGCTCGGACTCCGCTAACGCGTCGCGTTCTCACCAGCATCGAAGCGCACCGAGAACGAGGCCGGCATGGCCTTCACAGCAATGCCGGCCTCGTCTTGCCTGCGCGATGGCCTTCGTAACGGTCCCCCGAACGGGCGCTAGATCTGCTCGGCCGGAACCTTCTTCGGCGCTCTGAGCGCTAACAGGAGGCCCACGCCCACGATCAACAGCGCAATCACCCAGTAGTACGCCCAGAGGTAGATGTTCGTGTCGCCATCGCTCTTCTGCGCGGCGACCAGGTAGGCGCCGATCTGCGAGACGATGAAGCCACCGATGCCCCATCCCTGGTAGACGAGTCCATAGTTGATGCCGAAGTTCTTGAGACCGAAGTAGTCCTTCGTCAGAGCAGGGACGACGGCCAGAACGGCGCCGTAATTCGCACCGATGATGGCGCCGATGAGCATGACGAGGACGAGCGAGCCGGTCGACGGATTGACGTCGTAGACCTTGTTGCCGGCATCGTTGACGGTGAAGCTGGAGACAGGCCAGAACGAGAGAACGGTCAGGAGCACCGCCTGCAGCGCGAACGCAACTCCGAGGACGGGCCGGCGGCCGATATCGTCGGAGAGTTTGCCGTAGACGACACGTCCGATGCCGTTGCCGAGAGCCACAACGCTCACCACGATGGCGCTGTACTTCTCGAAGCCGAAGCTTGTGGCGATCGAGGCCAGCTTGCCGATGAAGACGAGGCCGGCGCCGCCGCCGAACGCGAAGCACGCAACCATCGCGGAGAACTGCCACCGCCGAACCATCTCGTCCGGTGACCAGTCGACCACAACCTTCTTCGGCTTGGCCGCCGTGGCCGAGCCGCCTTCGACCGGCACGTAATCGGGCGGCGGAGCCTTAACGAACTGCGCGAAGATCACCATGACGATCATGCAGATGACACCGAAGATGATCATGGTGTGGGAGATGCCGTACGCCTTGATCATCGCCCTCAAGAAGGGGGCCACCCAGACCGCCCCGACACCGAAGCCGGAGACCACGATGCCTGAGATCAGGCCCGTCTTCGAGGCGGGGAACCACTTCACGCTCGGCGGCGTTCCGGACGAATAGGCAAGGCCAATGCCGGTTCCCAGCAGCGCCCCAAACCCGATGTACCACACGATCGGGCTTGTCGAGAGACCACAGACGATGAGGCCGGCACCCACGAGAATGCCGCCGGCCGTGATCACAAGACGCGGACCGCTCGTGTCTTGAATGCGACCGCCGAGAATCATGATGAGGGAGAAGAAGATCAGACAGACCGAGTACGGCCAGCTCCTCGTCGCTTCACCCCACTGATTGGGATCGAAGTTCGGGTCTTCGGTGATCGCCTTCGCGACGACGCTCCACGCATAGAGCGCGCCCAGCATGAGCAGTGAGATCATGGCGCTGAACGTCACGATCCAGCCGCGATTCTTCACCTCAGGCCGCGCTGAGTTGCCTGCCATGGTCCTGGAACCCCCTGCTCCTCGCTGACCACACGCAACCAGGTGTGCGCTGGCGCCCTTCAAGCATGCCGAAGCGCACCCACCGTAGGACAGCGTGCGAACTCCTCCCCTGCGCAGACCCCCAAGCCTCGCTCGTCACCCAGCACACGGCCGCGCCGTGATACGGGTAGGCAGCAGAGTTCATTGATCGAGCCAACCCGTGCTCCACTGCGGGCGAGCACAACCACCTGACAAGACATAGTGGAGTGGCTGCTACACGGTCGGGACTGACCCCCCAGTCGCCCCATGGAAATGCAGTCTCGATGGCCGATGGGGAGATGTCAAGCCGTCGTGTTTGCCTGCATCCCGCATGGGCGGTGCCGCCTCGCTCACCCGTCTCCTCACGAGCAGGAGGCGGTTGCGACTACAGGCTAGATGCTGCGCGCGCGGCCCAGAGCGGCGGCGAGCGCCGTGATGAACGCTGGCGTGGTACCGCAGCATCCACCGACGATGCCGGCGCCGTGGGCGACAAACCCAGAGACGACTGCGGCAAAGTGCTCGGCCGTCTCCTCGTAGACAGTCACGCCGCCCACAAGACGCGGTTGCCCTGCGTTCGGTTGCGTATAGGTGAATCCGCCGTTCAGATCCGCGAGGATCGGAACAAGAGCGTTCATCGCCTCGGCACTGATCTCGCAGTTGCAGCCCACCAGCGTCGCGCCCGCCTCTCGCAGCGTCGCAACGGCCGCGGACGGATCGACGCCCATCATGGTCCGGTACCCCTTGGACGCGGCAGCGAAAGCCATACTGGCCAGAACAGGACGTTCGCCAGCGGCCGCGCGAGCCGCCTCAACCGCCAGTCGCGCCTCGGTGAGGTCGAACATGGTTTCGATGTTGATGAGATCTACGCCCGCAGCGATGAGGGTCTCGGCCTGCTCTCTGAATGCAGCCGCGACCGTCTCCGGATCGGTGTCGCCCATCGGTTCCAGAAGGTGTCCGCTAGGACCGATGTTCCCGGCCACGAAGCGGCCGGCATACTCGCGATCGCGCAACCCCAGAGCGAGTTGAGCGGCAGCCGTATTGATCTCCACAACCCGATCGCCCACTCCAAACGAATCGAGTTTGAGACGATTGCCACCAAACGTGTTCGTATTGACGATGTCCGAGCCTGCCGCAAAGTACTCGCGGTGGATGGCAACGACATCGTCTCGCCGCGTGACGCTCCACTCCTCCGGGCACTCGCCCGGGCGAAAGCCGCGACGCATGAGTTCGGTCCCCATCGCGCCGTCGAGCAGAAGCGTGCGCTGAGCCATGAGATCGAGAAGGTCCATGATCGTCAGTCTACCAGACGACCTCGACTGTCGGATCTCGCGACACTCGCGGCAAGGGTCCGCGCCAGCACGTCGGCCTCGCGGCGCGGTAGTCCCAGACAAACGTGAAGCGCCATCGCCGTGTCGCGACGCGAGAGGCCGCGGCCGAGGAGTTCGCGCGCCGCCACATCCGGCGCGCACGACGACACGTCGGCCCCCTCAGGATCGCCGAGATCGAGAACCAACGTGATCTCACCGCGCAACGGCGTCTGGCAAGACTGCTCCCCATCGACAGCATACCGCTGGCTCAACGATCGCAGATCGCCGCGGACGATCTCCTCGTGGAGCTTCGTCAACTCGCGGCACACTGCCGCTCGCGCCTGTGGCAACGCAACTGCAAGCGACGCCAGGCTGGCGGGCAGACGTGGCGCCGTATCGAAGGCGACCACCAGACCACCGCAGCGCCGCCACCCCCGTAGCGCCTCCCGGAGCTCCTTCTCACGACGAGGAAGGTAGCCGACGAAGCGAAAGCCGTCGCCCTCGAATCCAGCAAGGACGAGCGCTGAGAGCACCGCAGACGGACCGGGCACAACCGTGCAAGCGACGTGCTCCTCGAGAGCCGCGGCGACGAGGCGCATGCCTGGGTCCGAGACGCCTGGCATCCCAGCGTCGCTGACCAGCGCTACGTCTATGTCAGCGCGCAAGAGGCGCATCACTTCTTCCGTCTTGCGCGCCTCGTTGTGACGAAAGAGACTCGTCAGAGGCGTATGCACGTCGAAGTGCGTCAAGAGCGCGCGTGTCCGCCGCGTGTCTTCGGCGGCGATGAGCGTCACAGAGCGAAGCACCTCCAACAGCCTGGCGCTCACGTCACCGAGATTGCCGATCGGCGTCGCGCAGATGTACAGCATGGTTGGCGCCTGCCTTTCCGTCACCTCGCATCGACATGGATCCAGACCGACTCATTTCTCACTTGCGAGCCACTGCCCGATCCTCGATCCGCAGCACCCAGAGTACACTGTCCTTGTGAAGCGCATCGTCCTCGGCGACAACCTCGAGATTCTGCGGCACTTGCCGGACGCGAGCGCGCGCCTCATCTACATCGATCCCCCGTTCAACACGGGTATGGCGCGCACGCGCACGCACACTCGCGTCGTGCGCGACGAGAACGGTGACCGCACCGGGTTCTCTGGACGGCGATACCGAACCGAGGTGGTGGCCACGTCGCGCTGGCTCGATGCGTTCGACGACTACCTCGCCTTCCTCCGCCCGCGTCTACTGGAGGCACGACGCGTGCTGACCGCCGACGGGTCGCTCTTCTTCCACATCGACGTGCGCGAATCACACTACTGCAAGGTGATGCTCGACGAGATCATGTCGCGCGCCAGCTTCATGAACGAGATAGTCTGGGCATACGACTACGGCGGCCGCAGCAAGCGCCGCTGGCCGGCCAAACACGACACGATCTTCTGGTACGCCGTCGATCCGCATCGCTACGTCTTCCGCTACGAAGACATCGATCGTTTGCCGTACATGGCCCCCGGCCTCGTCACAGGCGAAAAAGCAGCCCGCGGGAAGACTCCGACAGATGTGTGGTGGAACACGATCGTGAGCCCCACCGGACGTGAGAAGACTGGCTACCCAACCCAGAAGCCGCTGAAGATCCTCGAACGCATCGTCGCCGTGCACTCCGATCCCGGCGACCTCGTTCTCGACTTCTTCGCCGGCAGCGGCACGACCGGCGAGGCGGCTGCCCGTCTCGGCCGCAGCTACCTCCTCATCGACAGCAACCCGGAAGCGATTGCCGTCATGGCTCGGCGCTTAGCCTGGAGCGATCCTGAGGTGATCACTACAAACGATCCGTCACCGCGCGACGCCACAGAGTAGATTCGGCACGCGGTCATACTCTTGGCGCCAAGGGCGAGAAATGGGACGGCGGGCCGGCTCAAAGAGCCCACCCGCCGTCCCATTCTCGCTGGTTCTCCGCTCGTCAGCCGGCGATGATCGCCTCGCTCGGGCACGCCTCGACGCACGAGCCACAGTCGTCGCAGAGCGCTGCGTCGATCTGGTAGATCTCGTCTCCTTCGGAGATGGCGTCGTTGGGGCACTCGTCGACGCAGGCGCCGCAGGCCAGACAGTCTTCAGTGATGATGTGGGCCATGGTGTCCTCGCTACCTCGTGTCGGCACGTCGTACTGCAGACGTGCGGTGGTTCATCGGCCATTTAGGGCGATGCAAGCCACGAAGTCAAGACGGTCAACGCCAGAGCATGCACGCGGCGGCTCAAGCGCATGCCGGCGCGGAGAGCGCCAGCGCCGCCGCGCCGTAGAGTCCGGCATCAGGGCCGAGCGCGGCGATCACTACCCTCACTTGCTCCCGCGCCGGTCTGAGCGCGCGACCCGCGACAACGTGACGCGCCGGTTCGAGCAAGATCTCGCCGGCTGCGGCGGCGGAGCCTCCGACGACGACCAGTTCGGGGTTGAAAGCATTGACCAACGAGACCAGTCCCAGTCCGAGTCGCTCGCCCATTGCCCTCACCAGACCGACTGCCGTAGGGTCGCCGGCGCGTGCCGCGGCGGTCAAGTACCGTCCGTCCACGAGCGCGCCCGCGTGGTGTGCGCGGCCCAGCGCCGATGAAGGATCAGCGATCGCAGCGGCCATCGCAGCGGCATCCATGGCGCTCCCAGAGACATATGCCTCAAGACAGCCCCGATTGGGACACTTACCGGGGCACTCCGGACCTTCCGGGTCCACCAGTACATGACCGAGTTCCCCCGCGGCTCCGCACCCGCGGTACATCTGTCCGTCGCAGACAATCCCGCCCCCAACCCCGGTGCCGAGTGTCAGCATGAGCATGTGGCGAGTGCCCACCCCGGCCCCGAAGACGTACTCGCCAAGACAGGCAGCAGTCGCGTCGTTGTCGACGGCGACGGGCAACCCACACCAGTCGCCGAACAACTCGCGCA
This sequence comes from Thermoleophilia bacterium, assembly GCA_041393415.1. GTDB lineage: Bacteria > Actinomycetota > Thermoleophilia > UBA2241 > UBA2241 > CAIXSE01. Next base: position 155,260 of record JAWKKE010000004.1, read on the forward strand.
CAGGCACTGCGACAAGGGGCAAATGCACGGAGTCCACGGCGACGCCGTTCTCGTAGTCCATCAACGACGCCAACCCGATGCCGACGGCGTCCGGTGCGCCACCAAATCGCCGGGCCTCGGTGAGAGCGTGCTGAATGCTCTCAAGACAGGCACGCGGAGACGAGACGTCAGTCGGCACTTGGACCCTGCCAAGAAGCTCAACCGGCGTCCTCGCCGGAGGCACGGCCGGTGGCCACAGGCATCGCACGAGCGCCGCCGCCACCTTCGTCCCGCCGACATCTGCCGCGATCACCGTTCGTACCGATGCCATAGCGCCTCTCAGCCTACCATGGTGTACACTCGATACAGTGGATCCGCCCGCAGCGCAGAGCACCAACACACACGAAGGCGGCATCCGACCCCCGCAGCCGCCACGCGCTCATTCTTCCGCGCGTGCCCATGCGGGGTGAGACAGCGTGCCACACGGTAACAACACAGATGGGCGCAAGCCCTACAAGCGGTACAAGGCCGGGCGCGCCCGGCGCAGCTTGGCGGACGACCGGCTGATGAACGCAGCGCCCGCGCTCTCTCCGGCACCCCATCGAGAGTACCGAGAAGCGTCGCCGCCGCGAACGTCGAGCAGCCAACAGGCATCGCCCGCCTATCGGCGCTACAGCGTCGAGTCGCAAGGAAATCCACCGGCGCCCGCGCCGCCCGCAGGCGCCAAACCCCGCCCATCGCGCCGCCGCCGGTGGTGGACCATCCCCGTCGGCGCACTGCTTCTTCTCGCCATCGCGGGCATTGTCGCTACAGTGATCGCGTGGCCGGGCTACCGCCAGTTCGACCGCGCGGTGGACAAGTCTAATGACCGAATCGACGCCGACACGCGTGCTCAACTCACACAGGATGAGGGCGCAATCTGGCGCAAAGGCACGACAATCTTGCTCCTCGGCGTCGACAGCAAGGATGGCGAGCCGGCGCGCTCAGACACGATCATGCTCCTCAGGTTCAATCCGCTGACGCGAACCATGAATCAGCTCTCCATCCCCCGCGACACGCGCGTCACCTTGCCAAACGGCACCCAAGACAAGATCAATGCGGCGATGTTCTGGGGCGGATCCGCGATGGCAGTCGCGGCGGTCAAGGACTACCTGGGAATCGACGTCAATCATGTGATGGTCGTGAACTTCCAAGGGTTCCCGCGACTCGTCAATGCCGTCGGCGGTGTCGACATCAATGTCCCTAAGACGGTGACGACGGTCGCCGGCAGCACGCAGCGCACCGTGGTGTTCAAGGAAGGCTGGCAACACATGGATGGCAAGTACGCGATGCTGTACGTGCGTATCCGCTACGCCGACGACGACATCCATCGCGCCGAACGCCAGCAGCAGTTCGTCCAGGCGCTCCAGAAGAAGATCGCCCAGCCATCGAACATCACCAAGCTCCCCGAGATCGGCAAACACTTCATGAGCGGCGTTGACACCGACCTCACAACGAACGAGATCCTCGAACTCGGACTGCTGCGCTACATCACGAGTGGCGGCAAACACAGTGTCCTCAGCGGCACGCCCGGGTGGGAGGGTGGCATCTCGTACATATACCCGCCCTCGGATGCCGAGAAGAAGCAGGCCGTTGAGGCGTTCCTAACGAAGTAACGTTCTTCGAAACGTCGCGCTAGTACTCGACGGCGACCAGCGCCAGCCCGCGAGCCGGCGCCGTGCGTCCCATGCGGCGCCTCTGGCCATACGCGAGCGCCAAGTCGAAGTCATCGAGAGTCATACACCCCTGAGCCACGTCCACCATAGAACCCACGGCGACGCGCACCATGTTGTGGAGAAAGCTCTCGGCGCGAACCTCGAACACCAATTCGTGATCGCGGCCCGCCTGCCATTGGGCCGTGTAGACCTCGCGCGCGCATGACCGGTAGAGATGAGCCGATGGCGTGAGTGCGGCAAAATCGTGCCTGCCGACGAGCCGTTCTGCCGCTTCGTGCAAGAGGCGCACATCAAGTCGCCCGTGTGGATGCCAAACGTAGAGGCGCTCAAACACAGGCTTCACGGGCGCCACATGAAGGCGGTAGCGATACGTGCGCGAGAGCGCGCGTCGCGCCACGAATCCATCAGGCGCCTTGCTGACCTCGCGCACCGCCACATCCTCCGGCAGGAGACTGTTGAGCGAGCGTCGCAGCCGCGTCGGGTCAAGAGGACGCGTGGAGGCGAAGGAGGCAACTTGCGCATGCGCATGCACACCGGCGTCGGTTCTACCGGCGACGCTCAGGTGCACCGTATCCCTGACCAGCATCGCCAGTATTTCTTCGAGCACGCCCTGGACCGTACGCTGGTCTGGCTGACGAGCCCACCCGCGAAACCGCGTCCCGTCGTAAGCCAGGTCGAGTCTCCACACCTGACCACAACTCGGCGTGCCGTTCCCTTGATCAGACTCCCGGCTCGCCACGATCGGACCGTCGTCGTCAGTCATGCACGGCATCCTATAACAGGAGTCCGGCGACAATGACGACTGTCACCGCAACGAGAAAGACCGCGTCCGACCACCCGGCCTTGAGAGGGTGCAAACGCGTACGGAGCACACCCGGCCGGTAGCATCGTGCCTCCATGGCCAGCGCAAGCTCGTCAGCGCGCCGAAAGCTCACAACGAAGAGCGGTATGAGGACGGTTTGCAGAGCGCGAACACGACGGATCAATCCGCCGGCACGGAAATCGACACCGCGTGCCCGTTGCGCGCGCATGATGGTGTCCACCTCCGCCAGCAGGGTGGGAATGAAGCGTAAGGCAATCGTCACAATGAGCGCCAACTCGTGCGTTGGCACCTTCAGCCGACGCAGGGGAGCACCCAACCAAACCAGACCGTCCGTGAGCGCCATCGGCGCAGTCGTCAACGTCAAGACACAACCGACGAGCACCAGCACGACCAGCCGCAGACTCAAGAACGCGGCCGTCTCGATCCCTTGCCTGGTCACGCGAATGAAGCCGAGCGATACGATTGGCTCACCCGACGCAAAGAGCATCTGAGCCAAGAACGTGAGGCCGACAAGCCAGAGCAACGGGCGGAAAGCTCGCCAGAACCACAGGACCGGCACACCACTGGCAGCAAAGATCGCGGCGGCAGCGACGGCGATTACGGCCAGACCGGAGAACGAGTCGCGTGCGAACATGGCGATCGCGAGAGCGCTCACGCCCACCAGTTTGGCGCGAGCATCGAGGCGATGCACGATAGACACACCTGGGTAGTACTGCCCGATGGTCGCTCTCACAACAGAGCCTGCGCAGCCTCCGCCACACTGCGCGGCGCATCCTGGGGCGGCAAGCCGAGTCTCCGCCAGAGCTCGACAAGCAAGGGCTCGCGCAAGCGATTGGCTGCGAGAATGCGAGCATCGTCGCCGCAGAAGTCCCAGCCACCGGCCGCAATCACGGCGCCTTCGTCCAGCAGGACACGCATGTCGCAAAGTTGCCAGGCCAGATCTAGATCGTGAGTCACAAGCACCAGCGTGACTCCGCTGACCCTAAGGCGCTCCAGAATCTCGACTAAGTCGCGGCGGCCAGACGGGTCGAGGCTCACAAAAGGCTCGTCGAGCAGAATGGCCCGGGGACGCATCGCGAGCACGCCCGCGAGCGCCAAGCGCCGCGCCTCACCACCGGAGAGTGAGTACGGATGCCTCCAACCGTACTCCTTCTCGGACAGCCCCACCGAGGCAAACGCATCCTCGGTCGCAGAGTTCACTTCGACATCAGACCAGCCAAGTTGTCGCGGTCCGAAGGCAACGTCCTCACGAGCCGTAGCGGCAAAGAGTTGCACTTCCGCCATCTGAAACACGATCCCCACATCGCGCTGAGCCTCGCCGTACGCCCGCTCCCCCGGCCGCACACCGTCAAGCACCACCTGGCCCGCATCCGGCACGTCAAGCCCGCGAAGCACCTGAAGCAGCGTGGATTTTCCAGACCCAGAAGCACCGAGCAGCGCCAGCGAACTTCCTGCGGGAACAGAGAAGCTCACGTCGCGAAGTGCAGGCACCCGCGTGCCGCCGTACTCGTAGCCAAAGCAGATGTTGCGGCACTCTAGATGCATTCCGTGCGACACTGGCGCAGGTGGCATTGCCGGCATCACGCAAACTCAGTTCTCGAACGTTACTTCGGGTGCCAAGTCAACGATCAGATCGTCAAGCGTAAACGGAAGCCGCCGGAACTCGCGACCGCGGGCGGCGAGCGCCAAAGCCAGTTCCGCCGGCACCGGAAGACCGAGTCGCAGACGCGACACCAAACCAAGATCGCCGAAGAACTCGGCCGGCGGACCATCAAATGCCTTCGTACCGGCGTCCAGCGCTACAACGCGTCCCGCGTCGACCACTTCGTCCATCTCGTGCGTCACCAGGACGACCGTCAGACCCTCTGCGTGAAGTTCGGCCAGCGCCGTCAGCACTTCTTCACGGCCCTGAGGATCAAGCATCGCGGTCGGCTCATCGAGAATGAGCACGCGACGAGGTATGGCCAAGACGCCCGCCAGAGCCGTGCGCTGCTTCTGACCGCCGGAGAGCAAGTGAGGCTCGCGCAGGCGCAGAGGCTCCAGGTCGAAGCGACGCAGCATCTCGTCTACGCGCTGCCGCATCGCCGCCGCCGACCACCCGAGGTTCTCGAGGCCGAAGGCAATATCCTCCTCCACACACTGTGCCACGAGCTGGTTGTCCGGATTCTGGAAGAGAACGCCGACATCGCGGCGCGCGGTGAGTCGCCCTTCCACAGCAAGGAGGTCATGGCCGCAGGCTTGCGCCCTACGCGCTCGTGTGGGGCTCTCGAGACCGCCGAGCACGCGACTCAGCGTGGACTTCCCCGAGCCATTGGCGCCAACGACAACCACGTACTCACCGGCAGCTACATGCAGCTCGAAAGCCCGCAGGGCGTCCGTCTCTGCCCCCGGATACCGGTAGTCCAAGCCTTCGATCGTAAACACCGGCTCAACCCGCACGTGTTCGGCTGCCACATTCATTGCGAGCCGAAGCTTAGCGCATCGCTCGTGCGCCGCGCGTGCAACTACGACCCCCGTCAACACAAAAAGGGGCGGGGACCTCTCGGCCCCCGCCCCCGGACACACATTCGTCGCGCCCTGCCTCAGACGAGCTCGATGTAAGCTTGCTCGCTTCCGTCGCCAGGACGTGGACCCAGCTTCGTCACACGTGTGTAGCCACCCTTACGATCCGCATAGCGTGGCGCCACGTCATTGAAGAGTTTGTAGACGATCTTCTTGTTACGCAACATCGTGATGGCCTGCCGGCGGGCGTGCAGGTCGCCTCTCTTACCAAGCGTAATGGCCTCTTCTACGACCGAACGGACTTCCTTCGCCCTCAGCGCGCCGGTCTTGACCTTCTCGTGCTCGAGCACCTGACAGGCGAGACCCGAGAGCAGCGCCTTGCGCTGATCCGGCGCCATGTTGAACTTACGACCAGACTTCTGATGACGCATTAGTCCTCACTCCGCAGTGACAGGCCGCGCTCGGACAGCTTCTCCTGGACTTCGTCGATGCTCTTCTGACCGAGATTGGGAACGTTCAGCAGTTCCGCCTCAGTCTTGGCGAGCAGATCGCCGACAGTCTGGATGCCCTCACGCTTGAGGCAGTTGTACGACCGGACGCCAAGCTCTAGTTCCTCAATGAGCACGTCGTCCATGCTGCTCGTCGGCGCCACCTGTGGGCGCCCGGGGACAGCGAAGTCCTCCCCAGACCGCGCACGGTCCGGGTCGGTGAAGATGGACATCCTGTCCATCAGGATCTCAGCCGCCTGACGCAACGCCTCTTCGGGGGCTACCGCGCCATTCGTCGTGACATCCAGGATCAGCTTGTCGTAGTCGGTGCGCTGACCCACTCGTGCGCTCTCCACGTGGTACGAGACACGCTTAACAGGACTGAAGATCGAGTCAATCGGGATCACGCCGATCACGGTGTCGGGCGCCTTATTACCCTCAGCGGATACGTAGCCGATGCCACGACGAATCGTGAGCAGAATCTCGAGCACGCCACCTTCGGCTAGTGTCGCAACGTGATGGTCCGGATTGAGAATCTCCAGCTCGGCCGGAATGTCGATGTCGGCGGCCACGACCTCGCCGGCCTCGTTCTTGAACAGCCGCACCTGCAATTCGTCGATCTCGCCATGCAACCGGCAGACGAGTTCTTTGAGATTGAGGATGATGTCGGTGACATCTTCCTTGACGCCCTCGATGGTGCTGAATTCATGGGCGACACCCTCGAACTTCACCGAACTGACGGCCGCCCCCTCGATGGACGATAGCAGGACCCGGCGCAGGGCGTTGCCGAAGGTATGCCCGAAGCCGCGGTCGAGCGGTTCGACCTCAAAGCGCGCCCGGTTGCCCGCGAGCTGCTCCCGGGTGATGTTGGGCATCTGAAACTGTAGCAACTGGCCTCCTGAAAAGTCTTCGCCGCGGGTGAGCTGCTGCAGCGGATTACTTGGAGTACAGCTCGACCACGAGCTGTTCCTGAACCGGCGCGTCGATCTCTTCGCGCTCAGGCGCACGCAAGACCTTGCCAGTCAGGTTGTCGTGATCGACGAGCAGCCACGGCGCCACCGAGGACGTAAGGTCAGTGGCGGCACGTACGGTCTCGGCGGCCTTACTGTTGGGACGCACAGAGACGACATCGTCCGGACGCAGCTGGTACGACGGAATGTCGACCTTCTTGCCGTTGACGAAGAAGTGCGCATGCCGAACGAGCTGCCTCGCCTGACGGCGAGAGGCTCCAAAGCCAAGGCGGTAGACGACGTTGTCGAGGCGCATCTCGAGGAGCGTCAAGAGATTCTCGCCGGTGATGCCCTGCTTGCGGCTCGCGACCTCGTAGTAGTGATGAAACTGGTTCTCGAGCACCTGATAGTAACGACGCACCTTCTGCTTCTCGCGGAGCTGCAGGAGGTACTCGGACTGCTTCACTCGACCTCGACCGTGCTCGCCCGGAGCGTAGGCCCTGCGCTCCACAGCGCACTTGTCGGTGAGGCAGCGTTCGCCTTTGAGGAATAGCTTCTCAGCCTCGCGACGACATTGCTTGCACTGTGCTGTTGTATCTCTCGCCACGTGGACCTTCCTAGACCCGGCGACGCTTGCGCGGACGGCATCCGTTGTGCGGAGCCGGCGTCACGTCCTTGACACTGATGATCTCCAGGCCGGCGGCCTGGAGCGAACGAACCGCAGTCTCCCGACCCGAGCCAGGACCGCGGACGAAAACCTCGACCTTCTGCAGGCCGTGCTCCATTCCCTTCTTGGCGCACGACTCTGCGGTCACCTGGGCAGCGAACGGCGTACTCTTGCGCGAGCCTTTGAAGCCCACTGACCCGGCGCTCTCCCAAGCGAGAACGTTCCCCTCTTTGTCCGTGAGGGTGACCATGGTGTTGTTGAATGATGTCTTGATGTGCGCCTGGCCGACGGCGATGTTCTTGCGGACGCGGCGCCGCTGACGACCTTTGGCTCTCTGGGGCTTAGCCACTCTCTACTCCTCGAAATGCTCTACGGTCACTTCTTGCGCTTGCCGCTAATCGTCTTCTTCGGCCCCTTGCGCGTGCGTGCGTTGGTGCGCGTACGCTGGCCGTTCACAGGCATGCCGCGACGGTGTCGAATGCCGCGATAGCAGCCGATATCCATAAGGCGCTTGATGTTCTGGGAACGCTCACGTCGCAGGTCGCCCTCGACCGTCAGGTCCCGATCGATAGCCTCGCGCAGGCGCACGATCTCCTCTTCCGTGAGGTCGCGCACCTTGGTCTCGGGGTCGATTCCGACAACGGTGAGGATCTGGTTCGACGTGGAACGCCCAACCCCGTAGATATACGTGAGTCCTATCTCCACCCGCTTTTGCGGCGGGATATTGACGCCTGCGATTCGTGCCATGGTGACTTACCCCTGCCGTTGACGATGCCGCGGGTTCGCGCAGATCACTTGGACCGTGCCGTGGCGACGGATGATCTTGCACTTCTCGCAGATCGGCTTGACTGATGCTCTAACTTTCATCTCTATCCTTCGCTTCAGCGCACGACAGTCAGCGCCTGCCGCGCCCCTCCCAGCGACCGCCAGCGGCCACTACTTGAACCGGTACGTGATCCTACCCCGTGTCAGGTCGTACGGCGAAAGCTCGACCTTGACCTTGTCTCCGGGAAGAATACGGATGTAGTTCATGCGCATCTTGCCGGAGATGTGAGCCAGCACTTCATGGTTGTTGTCGAGATGCACCCTAAACATGGTGTTGGGCAGGGCCTCCACGACCTCGCCCTCAATCTCGATTGCTTCTTCTTTGCGCCCCATGCTCCCTACTCGTCAACGGACAGCGGCCTGCTATGTTACCACACGCGACAGGCCGGGCAACACCCTCACTTCACGCACGATGGAATTCTGAGGGACGGCGCGTCAGCACGCGCGGCGCCTTCTTGCCCACGGCCACGGTGTGCTCGAAGTGCGCCGACAGACTGCCATCGGCGGTCGAGATAGCCCAACCATCATCGCCCACATAGACGTCGTAGTTGCCCACGTTCACCATGGGCTCGATTGCGAAGACCATCCCCTCCTCAAGACGAGGGCCGCGGCCGGCCTCGCCGTAGTTGGGGATCTGCGGGTCTTCATGCATCTCTCGTCCGACGCCATGTCCCACAAGCGAGCGCACGACGCTGAATCCCGCTGCCTCCACTACTTCCTGCACCGCGTGCGAAATGTCACCCAAGCGGCGACCCTGCACGCACTCCGCGAGCCCAGCCTCGAGAGACTCCGCCGTGACGGCCAGAAGACGGTCGATCTCCCTCTCCACATGACCGACCGCCACCGTGGCGGCGGAATCCGCGATGTAACCCGCCAGCGTTACGCCGACGTCGAGACTGAGGACGTCGCCCTCTGCGATGCGCTGGCGTCCGGGAATACCGTGCACGACCATGTCGTTCGGCGACGCACAGATCGACGCCGGGAACCCGCGGTAGCCGAGAAATGTCGGCACGCCGCCATGCTGGCGAATGAAGTCCTCGGCCGCCTTGTCGAGATCGGCCGTTGTGAGCCCCACCGCCGCCTTGGCAAGAAGCATGTCCAAGCACTCCGCCAGAACTTCTCCGGCGGCGGCGATCCTCTCGATCTCAGCTGACGACTTGCGGACGATCACGCGCTGGCTTGCCGGTCGAGGATCTTCTCAATAGCGGCAAAAACCTCATCTGGAGTGAGTCCGCTGCTCTCGACTCGCCTGAGCACCCCGCGATCAGCGTAGTAGTCGACCAACGGCTCAGTCTGCCGACGGTAGACATCCAGGCGGTTGCTCACCGTGGCTTCGTTGTCGTCATCGCGCTGGTACAACTCCCCGGCGCAATCGTCGCACTGGCCATCGACCGCCGGAGGGCTGTACGTGACGTGATGCGGTTTCCCGCATGAGCGGCACAGACGTCGACCGGCAAGCCGATCGACGAGCTCGCCCTCAGGAACGTCGAGCAGAATGACGTCGGTCACAGCGCGACCGGCGGCGGCGAGCGTCTCGTCGAGACTCTCCGCTTGATCCAGCGTGCGCGGAAAGCCATCGAGAAGGAAACCCTCGGCGGCATCCGCCTCAGCCAGCCTGTCGCGCACGATGCCGACGACAACGTCGTCGGATACAAGCGCACCAGCGTCCATGAGTTTCTTCGCCGCCAAGCCCATCTCGGTGCCCCGAGCCACTGCGGCACGCAGCATGTCGCCTGTGGAGATGTGCGGCAGAGAGAAGCGATCGCGCATCCGCTCCGCTTGCGTCCCTTTGCCGGCGCCAGGGGCGCCGAGGAGGATCACGTTTCTTTGCTGTGATCTGGTCATCGATACCCCCTTACTTGAGGAAGCCCTCGTAGTGGCGCATGAGGAGTTGGGCTTCCATCTGTCGCATAGTGTCGAGAGCAACGCCGACGACGATGAGCAGCGACGTGCCGCCAAAGTAGAACGGAACATTGAGAACAAGCGTCATGAGCCACGGCAAGACAGCCAACGCAGCCAGGAAGAGAGCGCCGGGGAACGTGAGTCGCGTTAGGATGCGGTCGAGAAACTCGGCCGTTGGACGACCGGGGCGTACTCCGGGAATGAACCCACCGTACTTCTTCAGGTTGTCGGCCTGGTCGATTGGGTTGAACGTGACCGCTGTGTAGAAGTACGTGAAGACAACGATCAGCACTGCCTCGAACACGATGAACGGGAAGCTGCTGGGCCCGAAGTTGTCGGTGAACCACCCGGCGAGGCCATCTGTACCGAAGAACGAAGTGAACGTGGGAATGATCATCATCACGGACGACGCGAAGATCACCGGTATCACGCCTGCCATGTTGACCTTGAGAGGGATGAAGGTGCTCTGACCGCCCATCATGCGTCGGCCAACCACGCGCTTCGCGTACTGCACGGGGACACGCCGCTCACCGCTTGTGATCCAGACCACGCCGACAACCACAGCGAGCGCGATGATCACGAACAGACTGATCGTGACCGCGCCCATCGTGAACAGTTGCGCCGACCCACTGGGGATTCTCGAGATGATGCTGACGAAGATGAGGATCGACATGCCGTTGCCAATGCCCCGTGCGGTGATCAATTCGCCGAGCCACATCACGAAGACGGCGCCCGCAACAAGGCTTACCACGATGAGCACGGCTTTCCACCAGGTGAGATCGAAGAACGCCCCCTGACTGCGGAATACGAAGACGTAACCTATCGCCTGCAAGGTCGAGAGAACGACGGTCAAGTAACGCGTGTACTTGGTGATCTGCTTCTGACCCTGCTCGCCTTCCTTGGCCAACTCTTCAAGCTTGGGAATCACGACGGTGAGCAACTGCATGATGATCGACGCCGTGATGTACGGCATGATGCCGAGCGCAAACAGCGTCACCCTGCGCAGGGCACCCCCGGAGAACATGTCGAGAAAGCCGAGTACGCCGGCCGCGCCCTGGCTGAACAGACTTTCCAGCGCGTCGACATTGATGCCGGGCACGGGCACATGCGCGCCAAGACGGTAGATTGCCAGCATGGCCGCCGTGAACAACACCTTGGTGCGGAGCTCGGGGAGCATCCAGGCATTGGCGAGCGACTGCCAGAGCTTATTGTTCACAGCGTACCCCGTGCCTCGTCTAGAGGAGCTCGGCCTTGCCGCCGGCAGCCTCAATTTTCTCGATCGCGGTGCGTGAGAACATGTGCATCTGGACGTTCAGCGCCAGAGCGAGCTCTCCGCCCCCAAGAATCTTGATCGGCGTGCGAGTGTTCTTGACGATACGCTTCTCCACGAGTGTCTCGGGCGTCACACTATCGCCCGCAGCGAATGCTTCGGCCAGGCGACCGACGTTCACCGGGATGGCGTACGTGCGAAACGGGCCAATGGGCATGCTCTTCTTCATGTGTGCGCCACGCATCTTGCCGAGGCGCATGTAGATCGGCATCTGACCACCCTCGTACCCGGGCCGAACGCCCCCGCCGGAACGAGAGTTGTATCCCTTGTGGCCCTTGCCGGCGGTCTTTCCCTGGCCGGATCCCTTCCCACGACCAAGACGCTTGGTATTCTTCGTCGAGCCCGGATTTGGGCGCAGGTTGTGCAGTCCTAGTTCGGTCATCTCACTGCTTCTCTGTTGTGGGGCGCACCTCAAGAAGGTACGCCACCTTGTTCACCATGCCGCGAATCACAGGCGTGTCCTCGTGCACCACTGTGTGACGGATGCGCTTGAGCCCGAGAGCGCGGAGCGTTCCACGCGCCTGCGGCCGACAACCGATGGCGCTCTTCACCTGAGTGATCTCAAGATAGGTGGTCATACGCTCAGGCCTCCTTGACCGCCAGGTCGTCGTCAGCGACTTCGCGATCGGCAAGACCCAAGACCTTCGCCACCGACACACCGCGCAGCCGCGCGACGCTCTCTGGCGTCTTGAGATCCTGGAGACCGGCAACGGTAGCGCGGACCAGATTGATCGGATTGGTCGTGCCGAGCGACTTCGTGAGAATGTCACGTACACCGGCGAGCTCAAGAACGGCGCGGACACCGCCCGAGGCGATGACACCGGTACCTGGCGCCGCCGGCTTCAGCAGAACTCGTGCCGCACCGAAACGGCCGATCACTTGATGTGTCGTCGTTACGCCATTGTAACGCGGCACGGTGAACAGGTTCTTCTTCGCATCCTCGATCGCCTTCTGAATCGCGAGCGGGACTTCGCGAGCCTTGCCGTAGCCGGCCCCTACGTGGCCGTTCTCATCGCCGACGACAACCAGAGCCGTGAACGAGAACCGGCGGCCGCCCTTCACGACCTTGGCGACGCGATTAATATGGACGACGCGCTCCTTGAGCTCGCTGCCTTCGTTGAATGATCCTCTAGCCACGGGGTCCTTTACTCCTTGTCAGAAAACCAGGCCACCCTCACGGGCGCCCTCGGCCAGAGCCTTCACGCGGCCGTGATACAAGTAGCCAGAGCGATCGAACACGACCTGTTCGATCCCTCTTTCCTTCGCCCTCTCTGCAAGCAGGGCGCCGACCTTCTTCGCCACAGCCGTCTTCTCAAGACCGCCGCGCTCGACCTCGGTTGACCGCGCCGCCGCCATTGTGACACCAGCCTGGTCGTCGACGATCTGCACGTAGATCGCCTTGTTCGACCGAAACACGGACACCCTGGGGCGCTCGGGAGTACCCGCAACACGGCCACGAATTCGCCGCTTCCGCCGAGCCCGGGCATCTCTAATGCTGAGTACGCTCATCTCTTCTCGTCCTTCTTCTCTCCAAACAGGCTAGGCCCGCTTGCCGACCTTGCGCTGCACGAACTCCCCGGCATACCGAATGCCCTTGCCCTTGTACGGCTCAGGAGGACGAAGCGCGCGGATCTTCGCGGCGACCTCACCGACGACTTGCTTGTCGATCCCCTTTACCACAATCACAGTCGCCTGTGGGGTCTCGAAAGCGACATGCTCCGGCGGATCGACGACGACCGGATGACTGTATCCGACGAGAAGCTCAAGCGCGTCGCCCTTGACTCCAGCTCGATAGCCAACACCAACTACCTCGAGTCGCTTCTCGAAGCCGTCCGTGACGCCTGTGACCATGTTAGCAATGAGCGTGCGCGTGAGACCATGCAGCGAGCGATGCGGACCGCTGTCGGTTGGCCTCTTCACCTGAATCACGCCGTCGCCAGCCTCCACGATCATCTCGCGTGGCACGCGCTGCGTGAGCTCGCCCTTAGGTCCCTTGACCGTCACAACCGCATTGTCGTACGTAAACTGCACGTTGCTCGGCAGCGGGATTGGGGCCTTTCCGATCCTCGACATGTGCCGTCCTTACCAGATGAAGCAGATCACCTCGCCGCCCAGACCGAGTCGGCGCGCCTCCGCGCTCGTCACCAGTCCGTGCGACGTCGAGATGATCGCCGTCCCGAGCCCACCAAGCACCTTGGGCAACGACTCCTTGTTGGCGTACACCCGACGCCCTGGCTTGGAGACGCGCTTGATGCCAGAAATGACCCGTTCTCTGTTCTTACCGTACTTGAGCTCGATCACGATAACGTCGCCCTGCTCTCCGCGCTTCGTCTCGTAACCCACGACGTACCCAAGGTCCGTCATCAGTCGCGCGATCTCGAGCTTCATCTTGGATGAGGGCACGTCCACCGTAGAATGACGCGCTGTGTTGCCATTGCGAATGCGTGTCAGCATGTCGGCGATGGGGTCTGTCATCGACATAGTCCTCGCCTCCTCACCAGCTCGACTTCGTTAGGCCAGGGATGACGCCTTGATGCGCAACCTCGCGCAAGCAGATGCGGCAGAGCCCGAATTTGCGGTAGTAGGCGCGGGGGCGTCCGCAACGGTTGCAGCGGCTGTATTCGCGCGTTGAGTAGCGCTGCTTGCGCCCGGCCTTCACCACGAGGGATGTCTTCGCCATGCTCCAGATGCTCCTAGTTCGAACGGAACGGCATGCCGAGCTTGGCTAGCAGCGCACGCCCTTCCTCGTCCGTCTTCGCCGTCGTCGTGATGACGATATTGAGACCGCGAGATTGCTCGACCGAGTCGTAGTCGATCTCAGGGAAGATGGCTTGCTCTTTGACGCCCATGGCGAAATTGCCGCGGCCGTCAAACTGGCTCGGCGAGATGCCGCGGAAGTCGCGAATACGCGGCAGGGCAATCGACACGAGTCGGTCGATCATCTCGTACATTCGCTCGCCACGCAATGTGACTCGACAGCCGATCGACATCCCCTCACGAACCTTGAAGCTCGCGATCGACTTCCGCGCCTTGGTAATCGCCGGACGCTGCCCCGCGATGAGCGCCATCTCCTCGACTGCATCGTCAAGCAGCTTCGCATTGGTTTTCGCCTCACCGACGCCCATGTTGAGCGTGACTTTGGTGACCCGCGGCACTTCCATGATGTTACGGTAGCCGAACTCCTCCACGAGCTCCGGCACGATCTCTTTGAAGTACTTGTCCTTCAGCCTGGCCATACTCACGCCTTACGCCTTGTCGATGTCTCTGCCGCAGCTACTGCGACGGCACTTCCTGACCTTGCCGCCACCATCGAGCAGGCGGTACCCCACACGGGTGGGCTGGCCACACGCGGGGCACACGACCATCACGTTCGAAGCGTCCATCGGCGCCTCGCGCTCGATGACGCCGCCCTGCGGATTCTTCTTCGGGTGAGGCTTCGTGTGACGCTTCATCATGTTGAGGCGCTCGATCACGACCTTCCCAGTCTCGGACTCAACCCGCGTAACGGTGCCGGTCTTGCCGGCCTCTTTGCCGGACATGACCTTGACCTGATCACCCTTCTTGATCTTGCTCTTGTTCATCGTTCCTGCGACTCCCTCGCCTGGGCGGCCCTCAGAGGACCTCGGGTGCGAGCGACACGATCTTCATGAAGTTGTTCTCGCGCAGCTCGCGGGCCACGGGACCGAAGATGCGGGTCCCGCGCGGGTTGTTCTGATTGTCGATGAGCACGGCGGCATTCTCGTCGAACGCGATGTATGTGCCGTCCTTGCGGCCGAACTCCTTCTTCGTGCGCACCACCACAGCACGCACGACGTCGCCCTTCTTCACGCTACCGCCTGGCGTGGCGGCCTTCACTGTGCCGACGATCACGTCACCGACCCTGCCATAGCGTCGCTTAGAGCCGCCACGGATGCGAATACACAAGATCTCGCGGGCGCCGGTGTTGTCGGCCACTCGTAGTCTGGTCTCAACTTGAATCATGGTTTCCTCTACCGAGTCTTGTGTTACTTGGCCTTCTCGAGGATCTCGAGAAGACGCCACCGCTTGGTAGCACTGAGCGGGCGTGTCTCGACCACGCGAACGAGATCACCCTTTCCGGCTGCATTGAGCTCGTCGTGGGCGTGCAGCTTGGTCGAACGACGCACAACCTTTCCGTAGAGCTGGTGCTTCTGAGTCACATCGATGCGCACCACAATGGTCTTGTCCATCGCGTCGCTGACGACGATCCCCCGGCGTTCCTTGCGACCAGAGATCTTCTCCGGAATCGCGTGTTCAGCTTTCGCCTTCGCGCGAGCCGGCGAGAGCGTCTTCGCCGACGTCGGCGCAGCCACCTCTGCGACCTTCTTCGCTGCGGGCTTCTTGGCCGCAGGCTTCTTGGTCGCCGGCTTGGTCTCGGTCTTCTTCACAGTCGCCATTACGCCTCACCACCGGCTGCATTGCGGGCGCGATCCCGCTCCGCCTGCAGAGTCAGCAGACGAGCGATTTCGCGACGCGTAGCGTTGAGATTCTGCGGGTTCTCGAGCTGTCCCGTGGCGTGCTGGAACCGGAGATTGAAGAGCTCTTTCCGCGTGTCCTTCAGGCGAACCCCGAGCTCATCGTCGGAGAGCTCGCGCAGCTTGTTAGCCTTCAAAGAGACTCCCCTCCCTCGTCACAAACTTGCATTTCACGGGCAACTTATGCATGGCGAGACGCATGGCTTCGCGCGCCACCGACTCGCTCACTCCGGACACCTCGAACAAGACCTTCCCAGGCTTCACGACGGCGACCCACGATTCGGGCGAACCCTTGCCGCCGCCCATGCGTGTCTCGGCCGCCTTGCGGGTGATTGGCTTGTGCGGAAACACATTGATCCACACCTTGCCGCCGCGCTTCATGTAACGCGTCATCGCGATACGCGCGGACTCGATCTGGCGATTCGTCACCCACCCACATTGCAGAGCCTTGAGCCCGAAGTCACCGAACTCAATCGAGGTGCCGCCTTTCGCAGCGCCGGCCATGCGGCCACGCTGTACCTTTCTATGCTTGATTCTCTTCGGCAGGAGCATTAATGCACGTCCTCTCTAGCTCAACTGCGCTGTTCGGACTCGGTGGCCGCGTCGGGTGCAGCAGCCGACCCTGAGGGAGCAGCTGCCGGCCGTGAAGCCGGCGCCTGGCGACCTGTGGGCGCCTGACGCCCGATGGGTGCCGTACGCGTCCGTGGCCCACTCGCTCCGCCACGTCCACCGGAAGCCCCACGACCCTCACGCCGCGGTCCGCCAGCGGAACGACGATCGCGAGGACCGCGATCGTCGCGTCGCTGCTCGTCGCGCTCCTGACGGGCCTTCGACTCGTCCTTGGGGTAGCCCTCGGGGAGGATCTCGCCCTTGTTGATCCAAACCTTCACGCCGATGCGCCCGAACGTCGTGCGGGCCTCACGGAGTCCGTAGTCGATATCAGCACGAATCGTATGCAACGGCACACGACCCTCACTGTAGTGCTCGGCACGCGCCATCTCTCCGCCGCCAAGACGACCGCCGCAACGCACGCGCATGCCGGCCGCCCCCGAGCGCATTGCACTCGTAAGGGCGCGCTTCATGGCCCGCCGGAAGCTCACGCGATTCTCGAGCTGCTCAGCGATCGACTGGGCAACAAGCACCGCGTCGAGCTCGGGGCGCTTCACCTCAACGATGTTGACCTGCACGTTCTTGCGCGTCATCGCGTGGATTTCCTTGCGCAGCGCGTCGACCTCCGAACCGCTCTTGCCGATCACGATGCCGGGGCGCGCGGTATGGATATCGATCGTCACGTTATTCTGGTCTTTGCGCAACGCGATGCGCGACAAGCCCGCGTGCGAGAGTTTGCGCGTTATGTGCGTCCGCACCCTCTCGTCCTCGCTGAGGAACTGCTTGAATTCCTTCTCTGTATACCAGTGCGACTTCCAGTCGTGGATGATGCCGACGCGAAAGCCGCCCGGATGCACCTTCTGGCCCACTAGGAACGGACCCCCTTCTGCTCCACGGCGATGGTGACGTGGCTGCTGCGCTTCTGGATACGGTTCACACGGCCCATCGCGCGAAACTTCCAGCGCTTCAAAGTCGGACCTTCGTCGACTCGGGCCTCCTTGACGAACAGCTCATCGGCCATTAGCGCGTTGTTGTGCTCCGCGTTCGCGACTGCCGAGTTAAGGACCTTCGCGACGACACGAGCCGCGCTCCTGTTGGCAAAGAGCAGCGACGCGCGCGCCTCAGCAACAGACTTGCCGCGGATGAGATCGGCCGCCTCACGCATCTTCTGTGGACCGAGCGGTATGTACTTCGCTTGTGCTTTGACTGCCATGACTCTTTACCTTCTCGCCGAACGATCGGCTTTGATGTGGCCACGGAACGTACGCGTGAGCGCGAACTCGCCCAGCTTGTGACCGACCATCGACTCGCTGATGAAAACAGGGATGTGCTTGCGCCCGTCATGCACGGCGATCGTATGACCGACCATATCGGGGAAGATCGTCGAGGCCCGCGACCAGGTCTTGATCATCTTCTTCTGGCCGGCGTCGTTCATATCGACGATGCGCTTGATGAGGCGCTCGTCAACGAACGGACCCTTCTTAGCTGATCTGCTCAAAAGGTGCCTCCTGCCTTACCCACGCTTGCCACGCTTGCGGCCGCGGATGATGAGTTTGTCCGACTGCTTGTGATTGGCCCGCGTGCGGTAACCCAAAGTCGGCACGCCCCACGGAGTCACTGGGTGACGACCGGCGGTCGTCTTGCCCTCGCCGCCGCCGTGTGGATGGTCGACCGGGTTCATCGCCGTGCCGCGCACCGTGGGACGCACGCCACGCCAACGCGTACGGCCGGCCTTACCTCCATCGATATTGGAGTGATCCGAATTGCCAATCTCGCCGACCGTTGCTCTACAGGTCAGGCGAATCCGCCGCAGCTCTCCGGAAGGTAGGCGCACCACCCCGTAGCCGCGCTCCTTGGCTTGAAGCTGGGCGCTTACTCCAGCGCTGCGCACCAGCTGGCCGCCACGACCCGGTTGGAGCTCAATGTTGTGGATCGTCGTACCGGCCGGGATATTCTCCAGCGGCAAGGCGTTGCCGGGCTTAATGTCAGCGGCCGGGCCGGACTCGATCACGTCGCCGACCCTGCAACCCTGCGGCGCAAGAATGTACCGCTTCTCACCATCTGCGTAGTGCAGAAGAGCGATACGAGCCGATCGATTCGGGTCGTACTCGATATGCGCAACCTTGGCGGGAATGCCGTCCTTGTCGCGCTTGAAATCGATAATGCGATAGCGCCGCTTGTGCCCGCCACCTTGATGACGCGTTGTTATGCGACCGTAAGCATTGCGCCCACCGCTCTTCTTGAGCGGCGCGACAAGCGACCGCTCGGGTTCGCTGCGCGTGATGTCCTCGAACGTTTCGACCGTCATGAAGCGACGGCCGGGCGAGGTCGGCCTGAATCTCTTGATGCCCATTACCTGCCCTCGAAGAATTCGATCTTGTCGCCGGGCGCAAGCTGAACTACAGCTTTCTTCCAGCCGGGCGTGCTGCCGCGTGAGTACCCACGCCGTTTAGGCTTGGACGGCATGTTGGCCGTGGATACACCGACCACCGTCACGTCGAACAGCTGCTTGATCGCCTGAGCGATCATAGTCTTGTGAGCGTCCGAGTGTACCTCGAACGTATAGCGACCCTCATCAATCTGAGCGTAACTCTTCTCAGACACGATGGGCCGAATGATGATCTTCTCCGCTTCTACCATGGTCTACGCCTGATTCAGGGCGGCGAACGCCTTCTCTGTGAGGACCAACGAGCGCGCACGCAGTACCTGCTCAGTCGAGAGCGCACCTGCGTCCGCCGTCTCTGCGTACGACAGGTTGCGCACCGACTTCGTGACGGCGGGCTCGTCGTGGGTCACGACGAGCACCGGCGCAGCGATGTCCAGCTTCACGAGGAAGTCGTTCATCGTCTTCGTGCTTGGCTCGTCGAGATTGAGTTCTGCGGCCACGAACAAACGTCCGTTCTCGGCGCGATTGCTCAAGGCCATCGCCAGCGACTGGCGTACGACTTTCCGGTTAACCTTGATGTCGTATGAACGCGGATGAGGGCCGAATACCACTCCCCCGCCAACTCGCACGGGAGACTTTGCGCTGCCGGCGCGAGCGCGCCCCGTGCCCTTCTGTCGGTAGAGCTTCGCGGTCGAACCCGACACGACACCGCGCGTCTTGGTCGAGGCGGTACCCCGACGGCGAGCTGCCTGCTCCGCCCTAACTACGAGATGAAGCGTATTCACGTTAGCCGCAACCCCGAAGCGTGCACTCTCGAGGTCGCGCGTACCAACCGCCGCGCCACCAGCATCCACAACCGTGGCCTTGCCGGGCGCGCCGCCTGCGTTCGCTGCTACGCTTTCCTCGGTGCCCGTCGGCGTGTTGTTCGTCTCGTCGACAGCCATGATCACCTACCCTCAATGACAACGACGGAGTTCTTCGCGCCGGGAACCGAACCCTTGATGAGCAGGAGGTTGTTCTCGACGTCGCGACGTACGATCTTCAAGCCCCGCTGCGTGACATGCTCTGAGCCCATATGTCCACCCATGCGCATGCCCTTGTAGACACGGCTCGGATAGGCACTGGCACCAATCGAGCCCGGTGCACGAACGTTGTGCGAGCCGTGCGTCTCCGGACCGCGTCCGAAATGGTGCCGGCGTACGGTGCCCTGAAAGCCCTTGCCCTTGCTGACGCCGGCGACGCTCACGGCTTGCCCATCTTCGAACGCCTCGACGGTCACCGTGTCGCCAACCTTAAGATCGCCCAGATCGGCGAACTCCACCAAATGCCTCATGCCGTGCTTGAGTCCTGCCTTCTTGAGGTGACCCAGTTCAGGCTTCGAGATGTGCTTGTCTTTGCACTCCTCGAAGGCCAACTGAGTGGCCTCATACCCGTCGCTCTCGACCGTCTTGACCTGTGTGACGGGGCACGGCCCCGCTTGCACGACGGTAACCGCGACGACGTTGCCGTCGTCGTCGAAGAGCTGGGTCATTCCTACTTTTCTACCAATAATGCCTGTCATCGTCACTACAGCTTGATTTCGATGTGGACGCCAGCCGGCAGATCGAGACGCATCAACTGATCGACCGTCTTCGGTGTCGGCTGATGAATGTCGATGAGCCGCTTGTGTGTGCGGATCTCAAAGTGCTCGCGGGAGTCCTTGTCTTTGAACGGACTCTTGATCACGCAGTACACGTTCTTCTCGGTGGGGAGCGGTACGGGGCCTGAGATAGTCGCCCCGCTTCGCTGCGCTGTCTCCACGATCGACTGCGCACTCCGCTCGATCAACTCGTGATCGTACGACTTCAACCTGATGCGTATCTTCTGCTGAGCCACTCTGGTGCCTTCTCTGTCCTGTTCACGTAGCCGGGTGTGTCGCTGTGTGGGGCGCGTTTCCGCGCCCCACCACCTCGCATCTGCGAACTATTCCAGGATCTTCGTGATCGCTCCGGCGCCCACGGTGCGGCCACCTTCGCGGATTGCAAAGCGCAAGCCCTCTTCCATGGCGATCGGAGTGATGAGCTTCACTTCCATGACGGTGTTGTCGCCGGGCATGACCATCTCGACGCCCTCTTCGAGGGTGATCACACCGGTCACGTCGGTCGTGCGGAAGTAGAACTGCGGCCGATAGCCATTGAAGAATGGTGTGTGGCGGCCGCCTTCGTCCTTAGACAGGACATACACCTGCGTGAGGAAGTGCGTGTGACCGGTGATGCTCTTCGGCTTGGCGCAGACCATGCCGCGCTGCACTTCTTCACGCTTCGTGCCACGAAGCAGAAGGCCGATGTTGTCGCCTGCCTGACCCTCATCCAGAAGCTTGCGGAACATCTCGACGCCGGTGACCGTGGTCTTCAAGACCTTGTCGCTCATGCCGATGATCTCGACTTCCTCGCCAACCTTGACGATGCCGCGCTCGACACGACCGGTAGCGACCGTGCCACGGCCGGTGATCGTGAAGACATCCTCGACCGGCATCAGGAACGGCTTGTCCACGTCGCGCTCAGGCTGCGGAAGATAGTCGTCCAGCGCTTGAGTCAACTCGAGGATCGGCTTGCACGCTGCGCAGTCGTCTTTGCCGCAGCCACACTCGAGCGCCTTCAGCGCCGAGCCCTTGATCACTGGGAGATCATCGCCCGGGAACTCGTACTCCGTGAGCAATTCGCGAATCTCCATCTCTACAAGCTCAAGGAGTTCCGGATCGTCGACGAGATCGACCTTGTTCATGAATACGATGATATTCGGCACGTTGACCTGATGCGCAAGGAGGATGTGCTCACGCGTCTGGGGCATGGGGCCGTCGTCAGCACCCACAACCAGAATCGCGGCATCCATCTGCGCGGCACCAGTGATCATGTTCTTGATGTAGTCGGCGTGACCGGGGCAGTCGACGTGCGCGTAGTGGCGATTGGGAGTCTCGTACTCGACATGCGCCGTGGCAATAGTGATGCCGCGCTCGCGCTCTTCGGGCGCCTTGTCGATCATGTCGAACGGCGTGAACTCGGTGCTGCCCCCGCGACTATGTAGACACAGCGTGATCGCAGCTGTCAGGGTCGTCTTCCCATGGTCGACGTGCCCAATCGTCCCCACGTTCATGTGGGGCTTACTGCGGTCAAACTTCTCCTTCGCCATCTTCCTTACTCCTTTTCCTCAAACCCGGAGGTCGCGCGCACACAGAAAACGGCACGGCAGGGCGCCGTACCAAAGGTCCGCAGTATACATGACGCCGGCCGGCGCCGGCAAATGGTGGGATGATGATGGAAGGTCACTCGCCACGCGCCTTGGTGATGATCTCTGTGGCGATGGAGGCCGGAACCTCCGCGTAGTGCTTGAACTGCATCGTGTATGTGGCCCGCCCTTGCGTCGCCGAGCGAACATCGGTGGCGTATCCGAACATCGTCGACAGCGGAACCGTCGCCGTGATGACCTGCGCGTTACCGCGCGGCTCCATTCCATCAATATGTCCGCGACGCGAACTGAGGTCGCCCATTACGTCGCCCATGAACTCGGCCGGCGTCACCACTTCAACTGCCATCATCGGCTCGAGCAGCATCGGGCCAGCTTTCTGAGCCGCGTTCTTGAATGCCAGAGATCCGGCGATCTTGAAGGCCATGTCCGACGAGTCCACCTCGTGGTAACTACCGTCAAGAAGCGTGACCTTCACGTCGACGACGGGATAGCCGGCGAGCACGCCGCTGTTCATGGCCTCTTGGATGCCGGCATCAACGGAGGGAATGTACTCGCGAGGAATCGTGCCGCCCATGATGCGGCTCTCGAACTCGTAGCCACCGCCCGGCACGTTAGGCTCCATCTCGATGACGACATGGCCGAACTGGCCGCGGCCGCCGCTCTGACGGACGAACTTCCCTTCGACCTTCTCCACCCTATTGCGAATCGTCTCTCGATAGGCAACCTGCGGCTTGCCCACATTGGCGTCCACACTGAACTCGCGCACGAGACGATCGACGATGATCTCGAGGTGGAGCTCACCCATGCCGGCGATGATCGTCTGGCCGGTTTCCTCATCCGTCTGAACGCGGAAGGTCGGATCCTCCTCTGCAAGGCGCTGCAGCGAGGTGGAGAGCTTCTCTTCGTCGGCTTTCGTCTTCGGCTCGATCGCCACAAAGATCACCGGCTCAGGGAACTCCATGGACTCGAGAATGATCGACTTGCCGATCTCGCACAACGACTCGCCGGTCGTCGTCACTTTCAATCCGATCGCTGCCGCAAGCTCACCAGCGTAGATCTCCTCGCGATCTTCCCGGTGATTGGCATGCATCTGCAAGATGCGACTAATGCGCTCCCGCTTGTCTTTGCTCGAGTTCAGCACGTACGAGCCGGCCTTGAGTGTGCCGGAATACACGCGGAAATATGTGAGCTTCCCGACGTACGGATCAACAGCCACCTTGAAGGCGAGAGCCGCAAACGGCGCGTCGTCGTCGGCGGGTCTACTCTGCTCCGCACCGCTTGGATCGATGCCGGTGACGGCCGGAACGTCGAGCGGCGATGGCAGAAACTGCACGACCGCGTCCAGCAACGGCTGCACACCCTTGTTCTTAAACGCCGATCCGCACAACACGGGTGTGATGCTGTTATCGAGCGTCGCCTGTCGGATGACGGCACGCAGGCGCTCGGCCGTGATTTCCTCACCTTCGAGGTAGGCCTCGAGCAAGTGATCGTCATGGTCGGCCACCGCCTCGACGAGCTTCAGCCGGTACTCGTCGGCAAGTGGCCGTACATGCTCGGGGATGTCAGTCGTCTCGAAAGCGGTTCCCAGTTCATCCTCGTAGACGATGGCGTTCATCTCGATGAGGTCAACGATGCCCGAGAACTCCGCTTCGCGACCGATCGGAATTTGCACGGCAACCGGATTAGCACCGAGACGCTCAATCATCATGTCGAGGCCGCGGAAGAAATCGGCGCCGATGCGATCCATCTTGTTGACGAAGGCGATGCGTGGAATCCCGTACTTATCGGCCTGTCGCCAGACGGTCTCCGACTGCGGTTCTACGCCGCCGACCGAGCAGAACAAAGCGATGGCACCATCGAGCACGCGCAAGCTACGCTCAACCTCCATCGTGAAGTCCACGTGCCCGGGTGTGTCTATGATGTTGATCTGCGTATCGCGCCAAGATACCGTGGTCGCCGCCGACGTAATTGTGATGCCGCGCTCTTGCTCTTGCGCCATCCAGTCCATCACGGCGGCACCCTCATGAACCTCGCCAATCTTGTGCGTCTTCCCTGTGTAGTACAGGATGCGCTCGGTGGTTGTCGTCTTGCCGGCATCGATGTGAGCCATGATGCCGATGTTGCGGGTCTTTTCGAGAGTGTACTGTCGCATGATGCTGTGCCGCGTTCCTTCCACACGAAAGCCCCTCACCGACAACTGTCAGTGAGGGGCCCTCGGGTTCTTACCAGCGGTAGTGAGCGAAGGCCTTGTTGGCCTGCGCCATCCGGAAGATATCGTCCTTCTTCTTGAACGCGCCGCCCTGAGCGGCGAGCGAATCGAGCATCTCTCCCGCGAGACGCTCGGACATCACTTTCTCGCGTCGGTCGCGCGCATAGCCCACCAGCCAACGGATGGCCAGCGTGCGAGCACGCCGGCCCGGCACCTCGACCGGCACCTGATACGTTGCGCCACCGACACGACGACTGCGCACCTCCAGGTGCGGAGTCAGTGCCTGGATTGACTCCTGCAAGACCTCGACGGGGTCACGACCGGTGCGCTCGCGCACGATCTCGAGCGCGCCATAGACGATCTGCTCGGCCGTGGACTTCTTTCCGTCGAGGAGAACCTTGTTGATAACCTGCGTGACCAACTTGCTGTTGTAGACGGGGTCAGGAAGGATCTCCCGACGTGTGACGGTACCTCTGCGCGGCATGACTTACTTGCCTCCCTTGCCCTTGGCACCGTAGCGCGAACGTGCCTGCTTGCGGTCGTTGACGCCGGCAGCGTCGAGCGTCCCGCGAATGACCTTGTAACGTACACCAGGGAGGTCCTTCACGCGGCCACCGCGAACGAGAACCACGGAGTGCTCCTGCAGGTTGTGGCCAATGCCGGGAATGTAGCTCGTCACTTCCATGCCGTTCACGAGCCTCACTCGCGCAACCTTACGAAGGGCGGAATTCGGCTTCTTGGGCGTCGTTGTGTAGACGCGAGTACAGACGCCACGCTTCTGGGGTGAACCCTTGAGCGCAGGCGTCGTGGAACGCTTGACCTTGTTCTCACGCCCCTTGCGGATGAGCTGGCTAATGGTTGTCATCTGTCCTCTCTGGTGGGCTGCTTCAGACAGCAGTCGTGTAGTGTAACGAAGGAAGGCGGCGGCGGCAAGACTGACAGCCCGCCGCCGCCATTCCGCACTCTCTCAGGCGTCGTCGTCCTCGCTCTCGCCGGTAAGCCATGCAGTGACGTCGTCGTCCTCGCTCATCAGGCGATCCGCTTCCGCCAGCGCCTCAATATGTCCAGCGGGATGAATATCGAGTCCGCGATACCGACGCAGACCGGTTCCTGCTGGAATGAGCTTGCCGATGATGACGTTTTCCTTGAGGCCTTGCAGCGTATCGGTCTTCCCCTCAATGGCCGCATCGGTGAGCACCTTGGTCGTCTCCTGGAAAGAGGCCGCAGAAAGGAAGCTCTCCGTGGCCAGCGACGCCTTGGTGATACCGAGGATGATCTGTTCAGCCTCCGCGACCTGGCCCTCCTCCGCGTCGATCCGCTCGTTCTCACTGCGGAAGGCTGCGCGATCAACGAGCTGGCCCGGAAGGAACTGCGTGTCACCGGCGGTGAGTATGCGCACCTTCTTCATCATCTGACGGGCGATGAGCTCAATGTGCTTGTCGTTGATCTCGACGCCCTGAGAACGGTAGACCTCCTGCACCTCATTCACGAGATAGCGCTCGGTCGCCGTGTCGCCGGCGTACTTGAGAACGTCCGCCGGATACATCGAACCAGGGGTGATCTGGGTGCCCTCTTCGACCCAGTCACCATCTTCGACAAGCATGCGTGTCCGGCGAGCGAACACATACTCCTTGGCCGGTCCATCATCCGGAACGATCGTTAGCTTCGATCCGCGCTCGGTGTCGTCGATCACGACTCTACCGCTGGCCTCGGCGATGCGAGCAACGCCCTTCGGCTTGCGGGCTTCGAAAAGCTCGACGACACGCGGTAGACCATGCGTGATGTCGGCACCGGCGACGCCGCCCGTGTGGAACGTGCGCATCGTCAGCTGCGTGCCTGGCTCACCGATGGACTGCGCCGCAACATGTCCCACGGCGTCGCCGATCTCCGCCGGCGCGTTGTTCGCCAAAGCGAAGCCATAGCACTTCTGGCACACACCTGTCTTCGCATCGCACTTGAGCACGCTGCGCACAGGGACCATAGGATCCGTCTGCGACCCACGCGCGATGACCTCAAGAATCCGATCGCGTGTCTCGAGATCGATATGCACACCGCGGTCGAAGCTGATCTCGCCCGTGCTCTCCTCGATGATGGGGGCGCCGAGGTATCGGCCGATAAGGTTCTCGTTGGGCTCGTGCGTCCAGACGGCGATGAGCTCCTCGCCCGAAGCGTCCGTCGACTCCACCTTGACCTTAGCATTGGGCATGTCGGAGAAGATCTCCCGCAAGAGACCAATATGCGCGGGACCAATCGGCTCGCCCTTGCGAAGCACGACGCGGTCGCTGCGCGGTCGCCTGACATCCTCGGCCAGCACAGCGCCCTCGAGTTGCGGGTTCTCTTCGCGCCGGCGAGACCACGGCGACATGGGAACCCACTCTTCTGTGCCGCAGTCGATATCGCTGACGGTTACGTCTTGACATACATCGACGAGGCGTCGCGTCAGATAGCCCGAGTCCGCCGTACGCAGCGCGGTGTCCGCGAGACCCTTACGCGCACCGTGCGTCGAGATGAAGAACTCGAGCACCGAGAGGCCCTCAATGAAGCTTGACTTCACGGGCTGCTCGACGATCTCGCCCTTCGGATTCGACATCTGGCCGCGCCAGCCGGCAAGCTGACGGATCTGCTTGATGTCACCGCGAGCGCCGGACGTCGCCATCATGTAGATGGGATTAAGTGCGTTGAAGTTCTCCTTCGTGGCCGCCGTAATCTGAACGTCGGCCTCACGCCAGATCTCTTCAACCTTGCCGCGGCGTTCCTCCTCAGTCAAGAAGCCGTTCTCGTACTGCTCCCTGACGTCGGTGACCATCTGCTCGTGAGCCGTCAGAATCTCCGCCTTACGTTTCTCGGGGATAACGACGTCGTTCTTCGACACCGTGACTGCAGCGCGCGTCGCGAAGTGAAAACCTACTTCCTTGAAGACATCGAGGACACGTGCGACCTTGTTGGCCCCGTAACGCGCCACGAGCCTATTGATGAAGGTCGCGAGCCCCTTCTTCGTCATCGTGTAGTTGATATAGACATAGTCGCCGCGATACTCATCGCCGATGACCTCGCGCAAGCCGCCCTCGACTCGCATATTGAAGAGCGCACGACCAACCGTCGTCACCACGCGACGGCCGTCAGAGAGACGCAGGACGATCGCCCGTCGCGTAAAATCGGAGATTCCTTGTGCGCGCTGCTCAGGCACCTCGCGCTGGTCGAGGACGCGCTGCTCCCACGCGCGCTCCACCTCGTCGTAGCTACTGAAGACGGACAGCGGCTCGTCGAAGTCCCCAGGTTGAGCACGACTCAAGTCGTCCATCTGATGATACGTGAGGTAGTACATGCCGATGACCATGTCCTGGCTGGGGACAGCAATCGGCTTGCCATGAGCCGGCGACAGGATGTTGTTCGTACTGAGCATGAGGACGCGTGCCTCCGCCTGAGCTTCCCAGCTCAGCGGCAGATGGACAGCCATCTGGTCGCCGTCGAAGTCGGCGTTGAAGGCCGCGCAGACCAGCGGGTGGATCTGGATCGCCTTGCCTTCTACCAGCAGCGGCTCGAAAGCCTGGATACCGAGGCGATGCAGCGTGGGCGCACGATTGAGCATCACCGGATGTTCGGTGATGACTTCCTCAAGGATGTCCCAGACCTCGGGAACCATCGACTCGACCATCTTCTTGGCTGCCTTGATGTTCTGCACCATCTTGCGGCCCACGAGACGGCTCATGATGAACGGCTTGAAGAGCTCAAGAGCCATCATCTTGGGAAGCCCGCACTGGTGCATCCGGAGGTGCGGCCCGGCCACAATCACCGAACGACCGGAGTAGTCGACGCGCTTGCCGAGCAGGTTCTGACGGAAGCGGCCCTGCTTGCCCTTGAGCATGTCGCTGAGCGACTTGAGCGGGCGATTGCCAGGGCCAGTAACGGCGCGGCCGCGACGGCCATTGTCGAACAAGGCGTCGACTGCCTCCTGGAGCATGCGCTTCTCGTTGTTGACAATGATGTCTGGCGCCTGCAGATCAAGAAGGCGCTTGAGACGGTTGTTGCGATTGATGACGCGGCGGTACAAGTCGTTGAGGTCGCTCGTCGCGAAACGCCCGCCGTCCAACTGCACCATCGGCCGCAATTCGGGCGGAATCACCGGAATGACGTCGAGAATCATCCATTCAGGCTGGTTGCCGCTGCGCAAGAAAGCCGAGGCCACCTTGAGCCGCTTGACCGCGCGCGCCTGACGCTGACCCTTGGCCGTCAGAATCGTCTCGCGCAGCTCCTTGGCCTCCGCAACTAGATCGACGCTCTTGAGCAACTCGCGCACGGCTTCGGCGCCGGTGCCTCCCGTGAAGTACACACCGAAGCTCTCCGGCTCATAACCAGGCTCGCGACCGAACATGCGCTCCATCTGCTGATAGAGCGTCTCGTCGTTGATCACGTTCCGCGGACCAATGGTCTTGAATTGATCCCAGGCGCGATCAATCTGATCCTTGGCGTGCTCAACATTCCTGAAGCCGCGATCGATGTAGTCATCTCGCAGCTTGATTGCCTTCGTGCGCTGCAGCTTGAGCTCGTCAGGACCTAGGGTCGCAGCGTTGACGGCGATCCGTCGACACGACTCGAAGATGTCGAAGTAGTTGAAGTACCCGAACTCGTCTTCGGGATCGGCATCGCGGTGAAAGTCGTCCGCGTCGCGCTTCCCGTCGAGAATCAGACTGAGGTCGTCGTGCATCTCGCGAATGGCAATCGCCCGATTCTCCGCGTAGGCATCGTAACGCGCCTTGATCTCGTCGATTCTCTCTTGGAGATAGACAAGATCAGCGTCGCGCCGCTCGGCATCGACAGAGATGATGACGTAGCTTCCCCCGAAGTACAGGACCTTCTCCAGCTCCTTGGGTGCAATGTCGAGCAAGTAGCCCATGCGCGACGGGACGCCTTTGAAGAACCAGATGTGACTCACCGGTGCCGCGAGCTTGATGTGACCCATGCGCTCGCGTCGTACCTTCGCCCGCGTGACCTCGACCCCGCAGCGCTCACAGATGATGCCCTTGTAGCGCACCCGCTTGTACTTGCCGCAGTAGCACTCCCAGTCCTTGGTGGGACCAAAGATGCGCTCACAGAAGAGGCCGTCGCGCTCGGGCTTGAGGGTGCGGTAGTTGATGGTCTCGGGCTTCGTCACCTCACCCTTCGACCACGCCTCGATCTGCTTCGGCGATGCCAGACCGATGCGGATGGAGTCGAAGTTGTTGATGTCTATCACAGTCACTCCCCTCTGCCTTCGCCGAGTGAGTCTTCGTCTGGGTCGATGCCGGAGTCATCGTCGTCGAGATCCAGGATGTCGCCGAGCAAGTCGACGTCGAGCGACAAGTCGATTCCTTCCGAGGTACCGAGCGTGTCGTCATCGTCGACATGGCGCAGACTAGAACGCGTGCTGAGCAGTTCTTCCGCTGCCGTTGGTCCAGCTTCCTCATCGTCAGACGAATCGCTACCGGCGGCGATCACTTCTTGCAGCGCGGAAGTGTGGAGTCCGGCCTGGGCAAGCTCACCCTCTTCCGGCTGCGGCCGACGCAAGCCGGCCGAGAGGTCGATGCCGAGTTCTTCGGCGGCACGCATGAGATCGTCGTCTTCCTCGCGCACCTCGAGAACAAGCCCTTCCTCACTCTGTACGGACATGTCCAGACCGAGGCTCTGGATCTCCTTCATGAGGACCTTGAACGACTCGGGGATGTTCGGACGAGCGATGTTCTCGCCTTTGACGATCGCCTCGTAGGCTTTCACGCGACCCACCGTGTCGTCCGACTTGATCGTCAGCATCTCCTGCAGGACGTAGGCAGCTCCGTACGCCTCCAGCGCCCAGACCTCCATCTCACCAAATCGCTGGCCGCCGAATTGCGCCTTGCCGCCGAGCGGCTGCTGCGTGACGAGCGAATACGGGCCCGTGCTGCGTGCGTGGATCTTGTCGTCGACCAAGTGCAGCAACTTCAGAATGTACATGTAGCCAATGGTGACCTTGTTGTCGAAGCGCTCGCCCGTGCGTCCGTCGTACAGCCACACCTTCCCGGAGCAACGGCGCCCAGAAGGATCGTCCACGTTGACTTTGAACTGCACCGGACTCTCGGGATCACCCGAGCTGCGGATGAGAAGATCGTCGATCTCCTCCAGCTTCGCGCCATCGAAGACCGGCGACGCCAAGCGAGTTGCCGTCGGACGACGTTCACCGTCAGCCTGGAAGCCCATCTTCGCCGCCCACCCGAGATGAGTCTCGAGCACCTGGCCGATGTTCATTCGACTCGGCACGCCCAGGGGGTTGAGGATGATCTCAACCGGCGTACCGTCCTCGAGGTGTGGCATGTCCTCCTCGGGCACGATCTTGGCGATGACGCCCTTATTGCCGTGCCGGCCGGCGAGCTTATCGCC
Source organism: Thermoleophilia bacterium (assembly GCA_041393415.1). Classification (GTDB taxonomy): domain Bacteria; phylum Actinomycetota; class Thermoleophilia; order UBA2241; family UBA2241; genus CAIXSE01. The sequence goes on from JAWKKE010000004.1 coordinate 185,753, forward strand.
CTCGGCAATCTTGCGCTTCTTGGCGACGTAGACGCGAACGAGTTCGTTCACGCTGGGCGGCAGCTCGTCGTTGTTCTCGCGACTGAAGATCTTGACGTCGATAACCTTGCCACCTTCGCCGTGCGGCACCTTGAGACTGGTATCGCGCACCTCACGCGCCTTCTCCTTGAAGATCGCACGGATGAGCTTCTCCTCCGCGGTAAGCTCGGTCTCGCCTTTCGGCGTCACTTTGCCAACCAAGAGGTCGCCGGAATTGACCTCAGCGCCAATGCGCACGATGCCGCGTTCGTCGAGATCCTTGAGCGATTCCTCTGAGCGATTCGGGATATCGCGCGTGATCTCTTCGTCGCCAAGCTTGGTGGTACGAGCGTCAACCTCGTACTCCTCAATGTGGATCGAGGAAAGAAGGTCGTCCTTGACCACACGCTCGCTGAGGATGATGGCATCCTCGAAGTTGAAGCCCTCCCAGCTCATGAACGCAACGAGGAGATTGCGCCCGAGTGCCAGCTCGCCGTGATCTGTCGAGGATCCGTCGGCGAGCACGTCACCATCCTTCACCGCGTCGCCCTGGAAGACCAAAGGACGCTGATGGATGAGTGTGCCTTGATTGGAGCGCGTGAACTTAACCAGATCGTACGTGTCCACCTCGCCTTTGCCGGCATCGACCTCAATGCGGTCGGCATCGACGAAGCTCACGCGACCGGCGCGACGGGCGAGAATGACGTCGCCCGTATCGACAGCGGCGCGGAACTCCATGCCGGTACCTACATACGGCGCCTCAGGCTGCAGCAGCGGCACCGCCTGGCGCATCATGTTCGAACCCATAAGGGCACGATTGGCGTCGTCGTGCTCCAGAAATGGGATCAACGCCGTGGCTACCGAAACCAGCTGGGTGGGACTCACATCCATGTAGTCGATCAGCGACGGGGGCACTTCCACGATCTCCGCTCCGGCGCGAGTGCGCGCGAGGATGAGATCGTCCTTGAACTCTCCGGTCTCAGGATCGAACGACGCGTTGGCCTGAGCGATCGTGACGTAGCGAATCTCACCTGTCTCGGGATCGACGACCTCAAGCTCCTCCTCGGAGGCGTCCAAGTAGACGATCTCGTCCGTCACTTTCCCGTTCACAACCCTGCGATACGGCGAGCGGATGAAGCCGAATTCGTCAATGGTCGCCATCGAAGCCAGTGAGCCGATGAGGCCGATGTTCGGCCCTTCAGGAGTCTCGATGGGGCACATGCGGCCGTAGTGCGTCGGGTGCACGTCGCGAACCTCGATTGGCGCCCGTTCACGCGTAAGACCGCCGGCGCCGAGGGCATTGAGGCGCCGGCGATGCGTGAGACCCGAGAGGGAGTTGGTCTGATCCATGAACTGCGACAGCTGCGACGAGCCGAAGAACTCCTTCAGCGCAGCAACCACCGGGCGAATATTGACCAGCGTCGCCGGGACGATCGTGTCGGGGTCCTCCGTCGTCAGTCGCTCGCGGATGACGCGCTCCATACGCGAGAGCCCAATACGGAAGGCGTCCTGTACGAGCTCGCCAACCGTCCGCAGACGTCGGTTTCCGAAGTGCTCATACTCGTCGATCTCGTGCGCGATCTCTTCACGGCGCGTCGGCAGCAACTGCACGGTCTCAGTCGCGTAGTCCTTGACTTCGACCGGATTACCCTCCGCATCCAAACCGACCCCGAGCTTGCCTGGAAGCGAGATCAGCCGGCGGATGAGCTCGATGATGTCCTCGTTCACGAGAACCCGAACGTCAGCGTCAGGCCGGTCCTCAGGCTTCGTGTGGTTGTGGAGACGAACGTTCAGCTTGTGGCGACCGACACGTGAGAGGTCGTACCGCTTGGGATCAAAGAACAACCCCCGGAGCATCGCCGTGGCCCCATCGAGCGTCGGCGGTTCACCGGGGCGCTGCTTGCGGAAGAGCTCGATGAGCGCTTCCTCCTGCGAATGCGTCGTATCTCGCTCAATGGTGTTCTGGATGAAGACGGAGTCGTCGAACAGCGTAAGCAACTCGGCGTCGTCGCCGTAGCCCATCGCCCGCAAGAGCACCGACACGGGGAACTTGCGCTTGCGATCGATGCGCACGTTCACTGTGCCCTTCTTGTCAATCTCGAGCTCAAGCCACGAGCCCCGCTGCGGCATGAGATTGGCGACGAGGACCTGCTTCTCGCGCTCCGCCTGCTTCGGCTCCATGATGTATGCGCCGGGCGCGCGAACCAGCTGGGTTACGACCACGCGCTCCGTGCCGTGAATGATGAACGTCCCGCGATCGGTCATCATGGGGAAGTCGCCCATGAAGACGGTCTGCTCGCGAATCTCGCCGGTTTCTTCGTTGATGAAGGAGACCTTCATCGTCAGCGGTGCCGAGTACGTCATGTCCTTGTCGCGACATTCCGCAATCGACTTGCTTGGCTCACCAAACTGGTGATCCCCGAAATGGACGAGGAGTTTCTCGGAGTAGTCCTTGATCGGGTTGATGTCGGAAATGGTCTCGCTCAAGCCATCGCTGAGGAACCAATCCCACGATTTCCGCTGAATATCGATAAGGTTCGGGACAGCCAGCGGTTGGCTGAGCTTGGCGAAAGATGTACGCACGCGAGGCGCCTGGGGCTCGTTCAAGCGAGTCTCCTCTATCTAGCGTGGACCGAAGAAAGAGAGCACACCACACCAGGGGACGTACGGTGTGGCCGCAGATGACGCACGGCCTCAAAGAATAGCACGATCGGAACAAGCGGGCAACAGATATCCGTCGCGGCGTCCGCCATCAGCATCCAGAGTCGCGTGACGGTACCGAGTCTCGCCACGGAACGGAAAGGGGGGCCGGCCGCCTTGGGCGACCCGCCCCCCTTTCCCTGGACTCCTCACACGCTCGCCCTTAGGCGAGCGGCGCTCTACTTGATCTCGACCGTCGCGCCAGCCTCTTCGAGCTGCTTCTTGGCGTCCTCGGCGTCCTCCTTGCTGACGCCTTCCTTGAGCGCCGTGGGAACACCCTCGACCGCATCCTTGGCTTCCTTGAGCCCGAGACCTGTGAGCGCGCGCACAACCTTGATGACCTGGATCTTCTGATCGCCAAAGCCAGTGAGCACCACGTCGAACTGGGTCTTCTCCTCTGCTTCGACCGCCTCGGCCGCCGCAGCAGGAGCCGCCGCCACTGCCATCGGAGCCGCGGCGCTCACGCCGAACTCCTGCTCGAGCGCCTTCACCAGCTCAGAAAGATCGAGCACGCTCATGCCCTTGATGGCCTCGATGAGCTCTTCCTTCGTCAGGGTCTTGTCTGCCATGTCAATTCACCTCGCCGTAGCTTGAAAGCCTTATTGAACGGAGTATGCCGAAGGCTTCAAGCCTCGGCGGCAGCCTTCTGTTCGGCCACCTGGTTGAGCGCGCGCACGAAGCCGCCAATGGTACCCTGGAGAACTGTGACGAGGCCGGTGAGCGGCGCAGCGATCGTGCCGACCATCTGACCCACGAGGACCTCTCGTGGCGGCAACGTCGCCAACGCCTTCACGCCGGCCGCATCGACGACGCTTCTGTTGAGCAGCCCGCCGCGAACCTCAAGCTGAGGGTGCGTCCGCGCGAAGTCCGACAGCGCTTTGGCCGCGGCAACGACGTCGTCGCCACAGAACGTCACCGCGGTAGGGCCACCAAGGAGTTCCCTGAGTTCTGCGCGCTCCGCACGCTCCGCGGCAATGCCACCGAGCGTGTTCTTCACCACTGTGAAGCTCGAGCCGCTCTCCCGGAGCTTCGCACGAAGCTCACTCAACTGCGCGACCGTCAGTCCGCGGTAGTCGCTGACGTAGAGGTTCTCCGCCTTCGTCAGCTGCGCGGCGATCTCGGCGATCACAGCTTCTTTCTCGTTTCTCAGCATTTCGACCTCTCAGTCGCAAACAAAAGCCCGCTTCCGGAAGCGGAAGCGGGCCAGGAGAACTCTATTGGCTCGTCTTTCGCCTCGGAGGGCGGACCCGAACGGATCCCTTCGGCTCCACAGTGTGGAGCACCGCCTGTCATCGGCTGCGGCGCTGTATGCGCCGCGTCGGCAGTATAGATCGAGAACGGAACGCCGGCAACTGCCAGCAGCGTCCCTTGCAGGCCTAGCTCTCGAAGAGGTCGCGCGTACGCGCCCCGTCGAGCTCCACGCTCGGACTCATGGTCGTGGCGATATGGACACTCTTGATGTATTTGCCTTTCGCCGCCGACGGCTTGGCGCGTACGATTTCGTCGAGCACCGCGCCGTAGTTCCCCAGAAGTTGCTCCTCAGTGAAAGACTTCTTGCCAATGCTCATGTGGACGATGCCGGTCCTGTCCGTTCGGTACTCGACCTTGCCGCCCTTGGCATCACGAACAGCCTTGCCGACATCGAACGTGACGGTGCCCGACTTGGGATTCGGCATGAGCCCACGGGGGCCGAGGATACGGCCGAGCTTGCCCACCGCACCCATCATGTCCGGTGTCGCGATCGCAATGTCGAAATTGAAGACGCCATCCTGAATCTGCTTCGTGAGATCCTCGGTGCCGACGATATCAGCCCCTGCCTCAGTCGCCTCACGAGCCTTGTCGCCGTCGGCAAATACGGCCACACGAACCTCTCGTCCAGTTCCGTGTGGCAACACGGTGGTCCCGCGCACGATTTGATCGGCGTGACGGACGTCGACGCCGAGCCGGAAGTGCACCTCGACGGTCTCGTCAAACTTCGCCCCGGGGAAGGTCTTGAGGAGACGAACGCCCTCGAGCGGCGAGTAGAGTCGGCCTTGCTCAACCGTCTTCTTGGCGGTTACGTAATGTCGCCCAGGCTTCCTGCCCATGCGTGAACCTCCCTGTGGTACCAACGGCGAGTGTGTCGCCTCCCACACTGATTCGCCGGACAGAGTGTCCGGCTCTTGTTGCCTACTCGGCGATCTCCACGCCCATGCTGCGAGCGGTGCCCTCGATGACGCGCATCGCCGCCTCGACGTCGTTCGCATTGAGGTCGGGCATCTTAGTCTCAGCGATCTCGCGTACCTGTGCGCGTGTCACCGTACCGACCTTCGTGCGGTTCGGCTGACCGGAGCCCCGGTCGATGCCGAGCGCCTCGCGCAGGAGAACGGCCGCCGGTGGCGTCTTCGTGACGAACGTGAATGAGCGATCCTCGTAGACGCTGATCTCGACCGGGACGATCGTACTACCCGTGCCCTGCGTCTTCGCATTGAACGCTTTGCAGAACTCCATGATGTTGACGCCATGCTGACCGAGCGCCGGACCGACGGGCGGCGCCGGGCTGGCAGCGCCCGCGGCGATCTGCAACTTGATCTTCGTGAGCACCTTTTTCGCCACTGCTTGCCTCGCTTATTACCTGATTAGGATGTCTTCTTGACCTGATCGAAGGCGAGCTCCACGGGCGTCTCGCGCCCGAAGATCGACACCATGACCTTGAGCCGACTCTGATCCGCGTTCACCTCGACGACTTCACCGGAGAAATCGCTCAGCGGCCCTGACGTTACACGTACGTCCTCGCCCACGGCGAACTCGGCCTTCTGTTTGGGGCGCTCAACGGATGCCGTATGCAGGATGCGATCGACCTCGGCACGACTGAGCGGCACCGGCTTATTCTGGGCGCCCACGAACCCGGTCACGCCAGGGGTGTTCTTGACCAGCGACCACGTGTCGTCGGTGAGCTCCATTTGGACGAGCACGTAGCCCGGAAACACGCGGCGCTCGCTGGCAACCTTCTGCCCATCCTTGGTCTCCACAACCTGTTCCGTCGGAACGACGATCTGACGAATACCATCCTCTTGGTGCATCGAGGTGCGGCGATGCTCCAGATTCGCCTTCACTTTGTTCTCGTGCCCCGAGTAGGTATTGACTACGTACCAGCTATACATGCGCGTCTCCGCTCACGTGATGGCCCGGATGACGAGATCGATGGCGCGCGAGAAGACGGTATCGAGAACGAAGGTGTACAACGTGGCAATAGCCACGAAGACGAGCACGACGATGACCGACTGGACGAGCTCCTTTCGCGTCGGCCACGAGACTTTGCGCAGCTCAATGCGAACCTCGCGCAAGAACCTGCTGATCGATCGTTTCTCGCCGGCCTTGTTCGAACTCGCCCGCGTGCGCGCCGCTGCCGCCTGAGCACGACTGCGGCTCGGCTTGCCGTCAGCGCGCTTGCTGACCGTCTTTCCCGCCTGTTCCGACTTGCCCGAAGCCGTGCTCTTCCCCGGCTGGGCCTTGCCGTTGTTAACAGCCTTCGCCACTCAACCGCTCCGATAATCGATGGCAGGGCTGGAGGGACTCGAACCCCCGACCCCCGGTTTTGGAGACCGGTGCTCTACCAATTGAGCTACAGCCCTAACGACACAGAGGATCGCCTAACGCGTTTCCTTGTGCACGGTGTGCGTTCCGCACCACTTGCAATGCTTCTTGAGCTCGATGCGGTCCGGATCGTTCTTCTTGTTCTTGTTCGTATGATAATTGCGACGCTTGCACTCTTGACAAGCGAGGGTGACGAGTTGACGCACGTCGTATTCCTTTCAGACACCAGCGTGTAAGGATACCAACCGCCCGCCCCGAGGGTCAATGCGCTCGCGACAGCCGGCGCAGGGCATCCTCCGCGCCGGTCAAGGCGTCGAAGTATAGCAAAGTGCGAGCCACAGGCAAACGGGACGCATGCAACCTCGCCGGCAGCGTGTCATGCGCAGGCAAAGCACAAGGCCGACGCGATGCGATACTCTGAGCGCACACGGGTTGTCGCCCGGAAGGAGATCACCATCACCACAGACCGGCAAGCGCCCCGCGGACGCAAGACGGATCGACGCGACGGCTACGCGGCGCCGGTGCCTCCTCCTTTCGCATCAGAGGAAGTGGCACCACCGCCGCCGCCGCTCACCAGCGCTCCCGCACCTGTGGGCCTGCCGCAGGCCGGGTGGAATTGGCACCACGCTGCGCTCGGGACACTCGTAGGGTTCGGTCCCACGCTCGTACTCTACTTCGTGGCCGGCGACTCCCAGTCAGAGCCTGTGACAGACGTGTCGGCCGCAACTGCTTTCGCCCTGCTCCTCAATTCGCTCATGCTGTACGCCTGGCAGGCTGGATCGGCGTGGTTCTTCTCACTCCGCATCCGTGGTGAAGGGCTCGTCGCATGGGGCTTTCGACGACCAACGAAGGCGTTCTTCTGGACGATCCCGCTCGCCCTCATCTGCGTCTATGCGATCGCCTACTTCCACGACGTGATCGTCCATCCCGAGCAGCAAGAGATCCTGACGTTCTTCCCCCGTACCCCGTCCGGAGTCGTGCTCCTCGTGCTGCTGGCTGTGGTCGCTGCACCGTTGTTCGAGGAACTCTTCTTCCGCGGCTTCGTCTTCCGCGGCCTCGCCAATTCGTGGGGATGGCCGGCCGGTGCGGCCATGACCGCGATCGTATTCGGGGCCGCCCACCTTCAGCTGAGTGTCTTCTTGCCGCTCTTTGCCCTCGGGTTCGCACTCGCCTGGGTGTACCAGCGCACGGGGTCGATATGGACCTCCATCGCGCTACACGCGATCTTCAATGGGATTTCGGTGACCGTCTGGGCGCTGGCCGGCTAGACCCATGCACTTCGCGGAGCCCCCGATCGCTGCGGGCGTCCCTATCGAAGCAGTGAATCTGGACGTAGCTCTCGGCAGCGGCAGCTTGGATCAAGAGGAGTACTGGCGAGCGCCTCGAGCAGCACAGTGCCGAGAACCTGGGCGTCGTGGCGGTAGATGTGCTCGAGGACGCGGTGCTCCCACTCGCGAACGACACCCTCCCCGTAGTTCACGACAACGTAGAGCCCCGCGTAGCACGCACCGATGTCACGGGCCAGCCAAACCTCCGGCACTAGACTCTGCCCGACAATGTCACCGTGAAGCTGAAGCCGCCTCACCTCAGCGGGCGATTCGAAACGCGGTCCCTCCGTCACCACGTACGTGCCGCGCGTAAAGAGCCGACGCTCGGGCGCGACCTCGCGCACGGCATCGGCGAGGGCGGCGCGCGCCATCGGACAGACCGGCTCGCGCATGATCAGCAGCCGACCGCCCACGACCAGTCCGTCGCGATCTCGATCAGTCGTCATGTCGACGAAATCGTCGGCTACAACGATATCTCCGGGGTCGAGGAGGTGATTCAGGCTACCTACGCCGGCGTCGGAGAAGACCGTCGCGACACCGGCACGATGGAGAACGCTGAAGACCTGGCGCGAGGCGCGCCCACGGCGCACTCCCTCGCGCCACCCATGAAGACGAACGTGCAGCACGCGTCGCCCGTCGAGCTCGAACAACGCGAATGCCGGGCTCTCGCCCCACGGTGTCGCAAACACCAGATCGCGTTCGAGCACGCGAGCGCGAGGCAAGAGCGACGGGAGATCCACAGCGTGCGTGCCGGTTCCGCCGATGATGGCCCATGCCGCAGTCGGAACAGCTGCCGATGCGCCGCCAGCCACGCCTCTAGAACGTCTCCAGATTAGGGGTGACGCGACGCACCACGATCTGAACGTGATCACCGGCATCCGACGTGTAGCGACTCAACGCCTGATCGAGCCCGTCCGGAAAACCACGAACTTCACCCAGCACGCTCTCGCCGCAAGTCACGACATCACCGATCGCGACATCTGGGTGGGCGACATGCGTGACGACCATTAGGAGCGATGGATCGCGTGCGAACTGCACTTGAATCTCCACGTCATTGTAGCGTCCGAGGATTCGATACCGCTTCATTGCCACAACCTTGCCGTCGATCGGGCAGACAACTTGCGACTCGGGCACGGCTCCGATGTCAAGACCGGCGGTGCCCGACGAGGCGCTCGTGCCGGACTCGCCCATCAGGTAGTACTGCAGACCGCCACCCTCCGCAAAGATGTCGGCGAGGCGCGCACCGAGACCGCCGCCGCTGGTGCGCTCGCCACTCGGCGTCAGCGATACGGCGTCCGGGTTGTCGACCGGATGAAAGGCCACGGCCGTAGTGGCATCGCGAGCGACGGGCAGCAAGAGATCGATCCCCTCGACTCTGGCGACGACGATCTCCTCAGTGGATCCCGGTGTGTCGAGGAGAATCGGCGCGGCGGCATTAGCCGGAACGACGGCCGGCTTATCGCCGGGGATCGCATACGCCGCCCAAACCGCCAAGGCCACGAGGGTCGCGACGGCCAAGAACGCAACCGTGCGGCGGCGCCGGAACTGATCGCGGCGCCGCGCTTGTGCCCGCCGTGCCTGAAAAGCCGGAATCGTCTGCATACTGCCTATCAAGTTACAGCCCGCCGCGACGACAGGCAAGCGCGACGCCAGCGCGCACGCACTCCCCAAACCCCCGCCCGTGCACAATCCTGAGTACGGCACTTGCCGCGCACCCCTACATTGTGAATCCGGGGTGCCGATACCCCTACTCAGTTGGTAGCTGGACTGCGGCACTTGGGGAGGAGAGAGTCATGATGAGGCATGTTGCTCCGCTAACTCTCGCACTCCTCGCAGCCTGGCTCTTCGCTGCAATCGTGCCCGCAACCGTCTCTGCCGCCGTCTCCCTGAACGACTATGAGCAACAAGTGCTGGCTCTCGTCAACGCCGAGCGGGCTGCCCACAAGCTGCCGAAACTCGCACCGAATGCCAAGCTCACCAAGGCGGCACGTTCGCACTCCAAGGAGATGGCTCAGAAGCAGTACTTCAGCCACGATTCGTTCTCCGGAGAGTCATTCAGCGCGCGCATCATCAGCTTCGGCTTCACACCCAAGAACTGTCGCTACTGGAAGGTTGGCGAGAACATCTTCTGGGGTGCCGGCCTGTACTCGAGCCCGGTCAACGTCGTTGACCAGTGGATGGCCTCGCCCAGCCACAGGAAGGTTCTGCTGACGAAGTCATTCCGCGTTGCCGGTGTGGGCGCCGTTGTGTCGGAGCAGGGCTTCGGTGACGTCGACAGCGGCGCGTGGTTCTTCACCTTCGACACCGGCCGTCGCATCGTCAAGAAATAGGCCAACCGCCCGAGCGGCGTTTCCCTCCGGCGAACGCCGTCCTCGGTTCGCGCCGTCACCTCCGACGCCGCCGCCCTGCGGTCACACCGCCGAGCGAAGGCATTCCGCCCGCTGAGGCGCAGGCAACCCTCCTGTCGATTCATTCGCCGCGCGCGATTCGCGCAACAAGTCCCCCGCCGGTCTCCACAATGCACACGCAACCCGCACGCGTGCCGAGCACCAGTTAGGATCGCGCAATGGACCGTGAGCGAAACGCCAGCACGACTGATCGCAGCCTGCGACAGCTCTTTCGCCCAGGCAGCTACGAGCAGGTGGTGGCGGTGGCTCACGAGGCTGCTCGAGCAGGCCGAACAACGCCTCTTCCCGATGCCGTGCCGAGCATGCTCCGTGATGCGCTCCTACGAGTCGGCGTGACCTTTCTGCACGCGCACCAAGCGGCGGCGTACGACGCACTCCACCGCGGAGAGCACGTCGTCATCAGCACCGGCACGGCCAGTGGCAAGAGTCTCTGCTACCAACTGGCCATCCTCGAGCGCCAGATCACCGACGACAGGAGCCGTGCCCTTCTCATCTTCCCAACGAAGGCATTGGCTCAGGATCAAGCTCGACGGCTGAGCGCCCAGCAGGTCGGCAGCACAAGAGCGGCGATCTATGACGGCGACACGCCGAGCGAAGCCCGAGCACTGGCGCGTCGTACCGCCTCGATACTCTTGACCAATCCCGACATGCTGCACGCTGGCATTCTGCCGAACCACGAACGCTGGGGAGAGTTCCTTCACCATCTGGACTACGTAGTGCTCGACGAAGCCCACGTCTATCGTGGGGTCTTCGGCTCGCACGTGGCGCAGGTGATTCGCCGTCTGCGGCGCCTCTGCGCTCTGTATGAATGCGCGCCGCAGTTCATCGTGACATCGGCTACCGTGGCTCGGCCCGCGCACTTCGCCGAACGTTTGGTGGGGCAGCAGTTCGCCGTCATCGACGAGGATGCTGCACCCCGCCCGGAACGCACAATCGTCTTCTGGAACCCGCCCCTGCTCGAGCCCGCGCGAGGCGAGCGCGCCTCCGCCCTCAGCGAGGCCGCACTCGTTACAGCCGAATGCATCGCGGCCGGTGCGCGCGTGATCACCTTCGCACCGACCCGCAAGGCCGCCGAGCTAGTGCACGGCCACGTCAGACGGCGACTACTCGATCGACACCCAGAAGCAGCCGATCGAGTACAGCCCTATCGCAGCGGCTACACTCCAAGACAACGCCGGGAGATTGAACGACAGCTCTTCGACGAAGAACTCGACGCCGTGGTGGCGACACAGGCACTTGAGCTCGGCATCGACATCGGCGCGCTCGACGTCGCCGTGGTCACCGGCTTCCCGGGAACGATCACGAGCCTGCGGCAGCGATGGGGTCGCGCTGGCCGCCGAGAGCACGGATGGGGCGTGCTTGTGGGCGGCCAGGATGCGCTCGACCAGTACTTCATGCGTGAGCCGGAACGCCTGCTCTCGCGAAGAGTCGAGGAGGCCGTCATCGACCTTCATAATCCCCACATCTCGACCGCCCATCTCGAAGCCGCTGCGTACGAACTGCCGCTCACGAGCAGCGACCGCGCCTTCTACGGAGAGCTCGGCATGCTCACCGCGGATCGTCTTGCCCTTTCCGGCAGATTACGACGACAAGGCGACAAGCTAGTCTGGGCACAACCGCATGCTCCGGCGCCAGCGATTGGCCTGCGCACCACATCCACAAGTCAGTACCTGATCGTCGAGAGTCGCCAGGGAGAAGTCATCGGACAGGTTGAGCAGGAGCGCGTCCTGCGGACCGCACACCCCGGCGCCGTCTACCTCCACATGGGCCAGAGCTACAGAGTCGAGCGCCTCGATCTTGAGACACGCACCGTCGTGGTGACACCATTCAATGGCGCGTACTACACGCAGGTGAAGACCGACAAGAACATCGCTATCGCCGGACAAGCCGACAGCCGTCCTCTTTGCGGAGCGCTGCTGGCGCACGGCGAAGTCGAAGTCACCGAGCAGGTGATTTCCTACCAACGTCGCGACTCTGCCGATCAGCGCATCATCGACACCACCACGCTCGACCTGCCGCCACAGACGTTTCGCACTGAGGCCTTCTGGCTTGAGTTCTCCGAATCCGCTCTCACCGCGGCCATAGGCCCATGTATCGAACTGAACGACATGGCGTTGCCGGGATCCCTGCACGCCGCAGAGCACGCACTCATCGCGATGCTCCCGCTCTATGCCATGTGCGATCGCTGGGATGTCGGTGGCCTCAGCACGCCATGGCACTGGCACACCGATGCCGCTACGATCTTCGTCTACGACGGCTATCCGGGCGGCATCGGCCTTTCGCGACGAGGCTATGAAGCATTCGAGGACCTTGCCGCAGACGCCATGCGCCTGATCCGCGATTGTCCGTGTGACGCCGGTTGCCCGAGCTGCATCCAGAGCCCCAAGTGCGGCAATCTGAACGAACCGCTGCACAAGCGTGGTGCGGAACTCCTTGTCAGCCGCCTCATCGAACGCACACCCGGCAACTAGGACGACGCGCCGCATGGAGAACGGCAGCACGGCGTTACGACAAACCCCGACGGTCGGCTATCCTGGCCCATATCTGCTACAAACCCGATAGGACACGGGATCAGGCGCCCGCTGCCGCGTCGCACAGCGCGCCACCTTGAGAGAGATGAACATCCCTCCGGACATCGGACACGTACGTCATGAGGAACACAGACAGACGCTATGTCAGCGTGATCGGCGCAAGCCGTTGCTCAACTCACATCGCAGATCTAGCGGAGGAGCTTGGCGCCCTTCTCGCGGAACACGGATTCACGGTGGTGTGCGGCGGCTACGGCGGGGTGATGGATGCCGTAGCGCGCGGCGTTAGCAGCAAAGGCGGCGTGACGATCGGCATTCTGCCGGAGGCGGATCGTCACCACGCTGCACCAGACCTGACCTTCAGTATCTGCAGCGCCATTGGCCATGCCCGCAACCTAAGCGTCGTCGCCAGCGGCGATGCCGTCATCGCCGTCGGTGGCGCCTGGGGCACGCTCAGCGAGATTGCCCTCGCGCGATCGCTCGACCGGCCAGTGGCCCTCCTCGAGACATGGGAGGTTGTTCCACCGGACGGGAGCGTCCCGGATGGAGTGATCCATGTTGACTCCGCGGCCGACGCGCTTGCTTTCGTTCGCCGCGCAATGACGTAGGCGACTTCTCGACCAAGGGGGCGCCGCAGCCGCGGCGCCCCCTTGCAGTCGCGTTTCGCTCGCGCATTCAGCTAGCTCGCAGTGAACCGCGCATATCAGCAATCACCCGGCTGGAACCACGAGAACAGGCACGGTGGCGTTTGCCACGATCTTGTCACAGACGCTACCGCCGCCAAAGAGTCCAACAATAACGCCAACGCCTCGCGATCCGATCACGATCACCGCGCTTTCCTTTTCGGCCGCAAACTTGATCACCTTGTCGGCCTCATGACCATGAAGGACCACGTACTCGGCTCCTTCGGCAGGATACATCTCGCGTAGCCGATCGATCCCTGGGCCTTCCGTGACGGCAGGCTCATCGCCATGCATGACACTGCCCGGTACGACATGAATCACCGACATCTTCGCGCCCGTGAGTTCGGCCATGTACCTCGCCTCTTCGAACGCACGAGTGGCGTTCTCGGAGAAATCCGTAGCTAGAACTACACTCCTATACCCTGGCATGATCAACCCCCTGCTCCTACTCCTCATCACTCCGGCGCGAGATCGCGACCAGCGGACCCGCTGGGCGAGCACGTCGCCACTTGAATTCTTCCCCCCGAACACGAGTTCACACGAAGATGATCGTTTGGCCAGCTCAAGGGGCCAGGAAATGTCATCCTGTTCCCCCTCCTAAAAGCGTTCGAACTGCGCAGCCGGACTGCTATAGTCACCGTCGCTCGGTTCGCGGATCGTCACCTGGGAGTTCGCATGGACGCTGTGGATCTACGACTGAAGCCTGTCGCTGCCAAGTTGGCGCCGCCCCGGCTCGAAAACGTCGTCTTGCGCCCCGAGACACTGTCCGCCATCAGGCGTGGCTGCGCGCGACGCATGAGCCTCGTATGCGCCCCCGCAGGCTACGGCAAGACCACAGCAATCGCGGCAGCACTGTCCGAACTCAAGACCGCCCATGTCTGGTACAAGCTCGACGCTCTCGACCGCGATCCCGTCGTCTTCGCCGCCTCACTCGCTGCCGCCTTCCGACAAAGACACCCCGGCTTCGGCGAGGAACTCCTCGAGAGACTGCGCTACGCGCATCAAGCGCCGATTTCAGTGGAACAGCTTGGCGCCTTGTTCGTCTCGCAGTGCGAAGACCAGATCTCGGAAACAACGCCGGTCGTCCTGGACGACTACCACGAAGCCGCAGACTCCGCAGAACTCAATGCCCTCCTGGACGACATAATCACGAACGCCCCGGATGCGCTCCGCTTTCTCGTTCTCTCGCGATACGACCCTCTCTTCCCCACCAGCAAGATACGACTCGCCAATCAAGTCGTCACCATCAATGCTGATCTGCTCCGCTTCGACGTCACGCAAGCTGGGCAGGTCTTGCAGACGCTCTCCGCGCAGCGTTTGACTCAGGAGCAGCTAGACCGACTGGTCCAGCTCACGGAGGGTTGGCCCGCAAGCGTCGTATTCGCGGGCATGGCCTTCGACAACCTCGACCTGTGCGATGTAGAGCATGCGCTCTCGGACCCACGCATGAAGCAGGATGCCTACAGCTACCTCGCCGAGCAGGTCTATGACCGGGAAGACCAGGCCACGAAGGCATTTCTCGACAGGACTTGCTGCCTCGACCATGTGACGCAGTCCTTGGCGCAGCGCCTCGGGAGCGATCGCGCCCATCATCATCTCCGCCACCTCGCGGCAAGGCACGTCTTCACCTTTGCCACGGAATCAGGTGGCCACCGTTATCACAACCTGTTCCGTGAGTTCTTGCGTCACAACTATATGCGAGAGCACGGTGAGTCGTCCTTCCGCGACCTCCAGCGCGAGTCGGCGGACGCGCTCGAGGCTACCGGCGATATCGAGCGCGCCGTCGAGTTGCTCTTGAACGCCAACGAACCCCTCCTCGCCCTCGAAGTCATTTCTCGCGGCGGCGATCCCGGCCTCGACAGCTGCCCCACCGACTCGCTGACATCGTGGCTGCAACGACTGCCTTGGCAGATGCAGCAAGACGAGCCTTGGGCCCGGCTGCTTTCCGCTCAAGTCCACGTGCGTGCGGGGCATCTCGAGGAGGCGCTCGCCGACGCCGACGCAGCAAGCCTGATATTCGCCTCCGCCGACGATTCATGGGGCTGCTATCACGCGCTCTCAGCCAAGGAGAGCGCGCTGTACTGGATTGGCGACCTCGAACGCGCGGCGGACGTCTGCACCGAGGCTCTAGCCCATGCAACGAGCGATGAACAGAAGTTCCACATGCTCCTCAGCTCAGCATCCGTTGCGCTGGACCAGAGGGACTGGGCGGCGATGAATGCAGCGTTCGATCAAGCTTCCGGGCTCCGCCCCGCCTGTTCCCGTCAGGAGCGCGTACGCGAGAAAGCGCTCCACTCACTGTCCGCCTACTATCAGGGGAACGCTACTCTCGCGCGGACGACGATGCCACACCTTGACGACGAAACCATCCCGCCACTGCTGAGCGCCACAAGCCTGAACTGCGAAGGCGTCCTCGACACCGCGCTTGCTCTCTATGACCGCGCCGAAGATGTTCTGCGCAACGCACAACACTTAGCCCAGCGCTTCTCACTTGGGCTGACCGCCCAGATGATCATGGACAACCTCGCCGCAGCGAAAGCCGCACAAGGGCACATGGCGGAGGGCATCGCCCTCGTGCAACAAGCCGTAGCACTGGGTCACGTCTCCAGTGCGGATCCGACCCTCACTGCATCCGCGCTGGCCACCGAAGCCACCATCCTGAGACGCGGAGAGCATCTTGAAGAAGCACATACTCGCTACACGGACGCCCTGCGGGTCATGTACAGACGGCCCGACCCCTACTTCAAGAGCCTCTGCATTGTGCAAATGTGCTATGTAGAGGCGCTGCTCGGTCAGCATGATGGAGCACGTCTGGAGAGCCTCGCGACTGACGCCAGTTCGGCGGGGTTTCAGTTCGTTTCCCATGCAGCTCGTCTGCTCTCGGCACTTCTTGCCGCCCGACACGACCCCCCCGAGGCCCAGCGACTCTTCGCCCAGACAATCCCCACACAGCTGCGACTCGGCCACATCGACTTCCTCGCACAAGAGTTGTGTCCAAAGCCGTCGGTCACGCTGTTGGCACTCGACTCACTCTCCGATCCTCGCGACCGTTCCGGACTGCTGGCCGCCCTGGCGCACCATTGGCAGTACGCAGTGTTCGTCGAGGCACTTGCAGAGAAAGACCCGCACTTACTCCCCGATGCAGTCGTCGCCGCCGAGATGCACTCGAGTGCGGAAGTCCTCGAGGAAGTTCGGCGGTTTGCTGACAGAAGAGACCATCCGGCATCTCGCCGCCCTTCCTCGCGGGCATCGTCCCAGACCAGGACTGAGGAGCCGGAAAACGACCTCGCTGATCTGACTCGACGAGAGCTCGAGGTTCTCGACCTCATCGCAGCAGGCATGCGCAATCCGGAGATCGCGCAACGCCTATTCCTCACCAACGCCACGGTGAAGTGCCACGTGAACCACATCTTCTACAAGCTGGGCGTAACGTCGCGCGTGCACGCCATTCTCAAGTATCAAGCGTCCGTGCGCCACGCTACACCCGCGGAGCATGCGGGTCTCAACCCGCAGACCGGCAAAGATCCAGCCTAGGTATGATTCCAGAACACGACCTCCAGCCTACGATGGCAACCGTCAATCGAAGTTGGAGGAAGGTACGATGGAACCATACGTCCCGGTAGTCCACATCGAGTCGGGTGCCATGAGTGAGCGCAAACGCACAGTTCTGGACATGCTTCGTGAGAGCGATGACTTCGTCTCCGGAGAAGCGATGAGCGAGTCTCTCGGGATCTCGCGCAACGCCATCCACAAGCACATCAATTCGCTGCGGCGACGCGGATTTCGAATCCTCGGGGTCTCTCGTCGCGGTTACAGGCTCCAGCAAGAACCTAGCTCACTCTCAATGACCGACGTGGCTCAACTCACTGAGCAGTGCTCGCTCGCAAGGTCCTTTCGCCATCATGATGAGATCGCGTCAACGAATGTCGAGGCGAGGAATCTGGCAATCGAAGGAGCGCCCGAAGGGACCGTCGTCGTCGCCGAATGTCAGTCTGCCGGCCGCGGACGCCTCGGCCGCCGGTGGGTGTCACCTGCGGGCAAGGGCCTCCTCTACTCCGTCATTCTGCGCCCCGACATGGCGATGGGCGACGTTCACCTCCTCACCCTCGTCGCCGCCGTCGCCACAGCGGAATGTCTCGAGCGAGCCGTGAACGTACCTGTGAGCATCAAGTGGCCCAACGATCTCTTCATTGGAGACAAGAAGGTTGCCGGCATCCTGATGGAGGTTGCCGGCGATCAGGACGACGTTGACTGGGTGGTCGTCGGCATCGGCGTGAACGTCAACACCGAATTCGTCGAACTCCCCGTCGTGCTTCGACGCTCCGCGACGTCGCTTCTCATGGCTGGAGGAGAGCCGGTAGACCGCAGCGACCTCCTCGCGTCGCTCCTTCTCGCCCTGGAGAAGCGTCTTGCGGGAGTTCTCGAAGAGGGATTCGACGGCGTGCTCAGTGCGTTTCGCAAGAGGGACTACCTGCTGAAGAGGCGTGTCAGCGTCGAGACACGCGAGGGAACTGTCACAGGCACAGCTTCGGGGATCGACGATCGGGGGGCACTCCTCTTGGAGTTGCCCGAGCGACGCATGCGTCGTTTCCACTCGGGCGACGTTACCGTTCGCCACTAAACGCTCTCGTACCCATCCCATCGAGGTGGCCGGCATGCAAGCCTTGACGCAATCCGCCCGATCCCAGTACATTGTCAACCGCTCAGTCCACAACGATAGGTTGACAAATGCTGGCGACAACCTCGACCCGCAACCTCGCGCAGGCAGCACTCTATACCGCCCTGATCGCACTCGGCGCCTTCATAACCGTACCGCTCGGCCCCGTGCCATTCACTCTGCAGCCGCTCTTCGTCCTGCTTGCAGGGCTCACGCTCGGGGCCAGACTCGGCGCGCTAAGTGCTGTCGCCTATATTGTCTTGGGCCTGGTGGCACCAGTCTACGCGGGAGGCACCTCCGGCATCGGGGTCCTCCTCGGCCCCACCGGCGGCTATCTCATCGGATTCGTCCTCGCTGCCGCGGTCGCCGGAGCACTTGGGAGCACACCCCGAGCAAGCACCATGCGTCGGGTATCGGCAGCGCTCGCCGGCTTGATCCCCCTCTACGTGCTCGGCGCCAGTTGGCTCGCTCTCAGCCTACAGGTTTCGGACTACAGAACGATTCTCGTCGGCGGCGTGCTCCAGTTCCTCCCGCTCGACGTTGTGAAGGCAGTCGCAGCCGGGGTTCTCGCTCAGGCAATGCTCACGTCGCGGCGGGCCGCTCATTCTGGGGCGTCAGACCACTCAGATCTGCGATCGGGCGACCCCGCAGACGCAGGTTGATGCGACCATACTCGAACTCCTCCATGAAGCCGGTCGCGCTGCCGTTGCGGTAGTCAAGGCCCTTGTCGCACAACACCCCGGCAAGTGTCTCCACGTACTTCGCATCGAAAGTCGTGCCCGCCGATGCGCGAAGCTCCCTCAGCGCCTCGAAGGAACTGAGGGCGGCACGATACGGCCGATCTGAGGTCATTGCATGGTACGCGTCAGCGACAGCGAGTATCTTGCTGAGCTCCGGAATCTTATCGCCGGTCACTCCGAGTGGGTAGCCGCTACCGTCGATCCGCTCGTGATGATAGAGAACGATGTCCGCAATACCCTGATAGGCAACAATATGCGAGAGCACTTCCGCGCCCTTTGCCGGATGTTGTCGAATCAGCGACCACTCATCCGCGGTCAGTGTGTGCTCCTTCCTGAGCACCGCATCCGGCACGCCTACCTTCCCCAAGTCATGCAGCAGTCCGGCGAAATGAATCGCGTTCCGTTCGTCGTCTGACAGTTTGAGACTGGTGGCCATATCGCGACAGTACATCGCAACAGCGGCAGAATGCTGCGCAGTGTACTGGTCCTTGCTATCGAGAAGAACGACCATCGCTGCCGCCAGCCCGATGTTCATCTCAAGGTACTTGTCGGTGAGTTCCTCTTGAATGGCGGCATGTTCCTTCTCGCGCACGAGGAGCTTGAACATGTACTGCGCCGCGAACAGGGGGACCACGAGAAGAGCCACAGCGAAACCGCCCGCTTTGGCGTAGACGGCGGCAACGGTCAAACCCAGCGCGGTTAGGATGACGAGCGAACGGGCGAAAGGCAGTGCTTCTGCCTGCCAGAGGGACTTCACTTCGGTGCCATAGCGAAGACGTGCACCCACTGCGACCAATGAGAGACTCGACAGTTCGTACGCGATGTTCGCGGCGGCACCCGCGAACAGGAGGCTCCAAGTGAGCACGCCGGGAGAAAAACCTATGGCCGCTTGGACGGCTGCAAACACGACCCATGCCACGAAAGCGGAACAAACCGCGTTCGCGAAGTTATACACGGTAAGACTAAGGCTCGCGTCGCGCCAACATCCCCATAGGCCGACGACAGCAGCGACCACCAGCGCTGGCCAGGCCCCAAGAAACATAACAGCAAGGACCGTGGGTAGATTGCTCGCCGCGATGGTTACTCGCCCCGAAACGGTGACGCTGAGCTCCTCCGAGACTACCGCAAGAACAGCGAGAATGAGCGCACCGACAAGAGCCTCCCGAGGAGACACCGCCACGGGAACGCCCAGAGCGTAGACGAAAGCAGCCGCGGAACACAGGGCGCCAAGGATGCCGACGCCGACTAACGTCTGAGGACGCTTCTCCAAGATACACAGCCCAGCCCGCTTGCGTAACGAGAAGTACTTCGGCGCAACGGCACGAGCACTTGAGTCCGACACCACGCCCAGAAGGTCCGCAGACCACACTCCACGTTGCCACATCGGGCTACCGAGGCAATTGATCACTCCTCCGCAAACCCAGAGGGGCGTCACACAGGGGTAAGCATCGGCCAGCTAGCGAAGCTTCCACGACTTGCGCATCAGACACCTCCTCGGATTCCACACTCGCACCCAGCACGCCGGAACGGCCGAAAGACGGGGGCGTGCAAGAACTGTCACCAGTTAGCGGAGCTTCCAGCTCTGACGCATCACACACCCCCTCAAGTCCCGAGGCCTTTGAGCCGATGAAATAGGGTTCACAATTCTTCGCCTCGGACACTACCAACCGCCTCGCCCGTCAGAGCACATGTCCAAAGTGGACAAAACGTGGAAAACACGGCTGGGCGACGTACGCCTTGGACAGCCGGAACCCGGGCGCCGCTGCAAGTGGAGTAGCATGGCCCCCTGGACTTGGGCGTCGATCGGAGCCATTAGGTACGGTCCGGAAGTAGTCGGAGAAGAATATGGCCCAGAAATGAGAGAAGGCCTGTGGGCGGAGGTAGCGACGAGCGACTTGCTGTCTTAGATTCTGATCTGTATGCAGGCAGCCAATCGCTGTCTCGTAATCGCAACTATCTCTTGCTTTGGATTGGTCAGTTCATCTCTCAGATGGGCGATCGGCTGGCCCTCGTCGCGTTTCCGTGGCTGATCTACACACGGACAGGATCCACGCTCGGCACGGGTGTCGTGCTCGCGCTGTACACGCTGCCCTACGTGCTCTTCGGTGCTTTCGCCGGCGTCGTCATTGACCGCGTCGACAAGCGAAACCTAATGATTGCCGCCGACGTGGTCCGCGCGGCGCTGATCGCTCTCGTACCCTTTGCCGCCGAGCTGTCACTGCCCAGCGTGTACGTGTTGAGCTTCCTCGTGGCTTCCGTCGGTGTCTTCTTCGAGCCCACGAAGTTGGCGATCATCCCGGAGATCGTCCCGAGAGGGCAGCTCATGCGCGCCAATTCACTACTTGCAACCGGCGACAACATTACCGAGATACTCGGCTATGGTCTCGCCGGCGCCATACTGGCCCTCATTCCGGTGACGGCTGCTTTTCGCCTCGATGCCGCGAGTTTTGTCGTCTCTGCGGCGGCGTTGCTGCTCATGCGCCGCAATTGGATCAAGCCGGTCGTGAGAGCCGGCAGCAGCAAGCTCATGCATGAACTGCAGGAGGGCGCGAGCTACGTGATCCGCCATCGCGGCCTTCTCGCGAATACGGTAATGGTGCTCGCGGCCGCAGCAGGGCTCGGTATCTCGTACCCCTTGACCTTCTTCCTTGCCGTACGTGTATTCGAGGGCGGCGCGCGGGCGTTTGGCTTCTTCGAAGCATCAATCGGAGTGGGCTTCTTGGTCGGATCTGTGTCTGTCGCCGTCTTCGCCCGACGTCTGCGCAAGGGGCTGGCCATGACGATCGGCCTGATAGGTATGGGTGCCGGCATTGGCGCCGTAGCTGCGGCGCCGTCGGTACCAGTGGCGCTGATTCCGATGGCCGCGGTCGGAGTGGCGAATGCCGTCGTCCTCATCGCGGTCGACACGTACGTGCAGGAAGTCGTCCCGGAGACGATCGCCGGCCGCGTCTGGGGAGTTCGTTTCGCGCTCACGCAGGGAACCTACGCGCTCGCGGTTCTCGCCGGCGGCGCCCTAGCAAGTATCATCGACACGCGTGCGTTGTTCGTGGCAGCCGGGCTCATGGTGGCGGTACCCGGCCTCATTGCACTTCTCTCGCGCAGCGTGCGCGAAGCGTAGGCACCACGCAGCGGCTCGTCCTCCCGGCATGCTAGCCTTGCGCTATGCGGCACATACGCTCTCATCGCGATTTCCGTCGGCTACGCCATCGCGTTGAGAGCTCGCAGACACGTGAACCCACAACTGGCGAGCGCACGGCGTGGATCCAGCTGACGGTTGTCAGCGCCGCAAGCTTCGTCGTATGGACCGGCTTCGGCGCGATCATCCCCTTCCTCCCCATCTTCCTCAGGGAGGAGACGCACAGCTCGATGCTCATGATCGGTGTCATCGCGAGCATGTTCTACGTGGGCACGCTGCTCTTCTCGTCGCCTCTCGGGTGGCTCAGCGACACGATCGGCCGCAAGCCGGTCATCGTCTGCGGAGTGGCGCTCTACACACTCAGCATGTTCCTCTTCACGACCACGCGCGAGGCCACATGGTTCGTGGTATTTCGACTCTTCGAGGGCATTGGCGCCGCCGCTGTGGGGCCAGCCGGACAGGCATTCATAGCCGACATCACACATGAGAAGGACCGCAGCAAGGCCTACGGCGTCCTGACAACGGCTCAATTTGGCGGCCTCGTCATTGGCCCCGCGCTCGCCTCTCCTATCTACTATGCCTTCGGGGGAGGTGTTGACGGATTCCGCGCAATCTTCTTGGCGGGCGCAATCGGCGCAGCCTGTGTCACCTTGGGCCTGTTTCTCCTGATTCGCGAGCCGATCTGCCGCTCGCAACGCCCGGCCCGGACCACTTTCGCCAAGTCCAGCCGTCCGCCGTACCGTCAGCTCTTGACCCCGGCGATTCTCGCCTTCGTGCTCATCGCATTCACGAACCACTTCTCCATGGGAGCGTTTGAGGTGGTCTGGAGCATTCGGCTGCTAGACATCGGCGCCTCACTCAGCTTCATCTCTCTGACGTTCATCGTCTTCTCGGTGCCGATGCTGCTCTCATTCGCAGGCGGAATGCTGGCCGACCGATACAGTCGCTTCGTGCTGACAATCGGCGGCTTCACCGTCGCTGCGTGCGCCTGGCTCGTCTACGGACTGACGGAGAACCTCCAACTGATTCTCGTAGCCAGCGCCGTCGAAGGATTGGCAGTGGCGTTCTCGTATCCGGCCAAGCAAGCATTCTTCATGCAGGTGAGTCCGGCGGAGTGGCGCGGGACTCTCGTTGGCTTCGAGAACACATCGACCCAACTCTCGGGCCTCGTGGGTACGCTTGTCGCACCCGCGATCTACGGCTGGATCGCCGGCCAAGTCTTGACGCTTGCGGGATCGATCAGCCTGCTGGGCCTGGCTGTGGCAGCCCCGATCCTCAGACATGCATGGCACAACGTGGCACCGCAGAGCGACACCAGTGCCTGCGATTAGATCCCGAGCGACACCGTGGCCCTCAGGACCAGCGGCGCACCTCGTTGTACAAGGAATCACGCTGCACTGGGGTCAAGCCGCAGGCACGAATTGCGCGAACGATATCTTCGACGTCACAGAGATGGTGGATGCCAGTGGCCGCGACGACATTCTCTTCGATCATCGTCGATCCGAGATCGTTGGCCCCAAACGCCAAGGCAACTTGCCCCAAGCGCAAGCCCTGTGTCACCCATGACGCCTGGATGTTCCTGACGTTGTCCAGGTAGATGCGAGAGACCGCGAGCATGCGGAGATAGTCGTAACCGGTCGACGCGGCATGCCCCGCCTCGAGCTCGGTAGAGCCGGCTTGGAAAGTCCACGGAATGAAGGCCGTGAAGCCGCCCGTTTCGTCCTGCAGATCCCGAATGCGGCGCAGGTGTTCGACACGTTCTGCCAGCGTGTCAAGAGAGCCGAACATCATTGTCGCCGTAGACGACATCCCGAGAGCATGGGCGTACCGCATCACCTCGAGCCAGGCATTGGTCGAGATCTTGTGAGGACTAATCTCGCTCCGCACACGGTCAACCAGTATCTCCGCTCCTCCGCCGGGGAGCGAATCGAGTCCCGCATTGCGAAGACGGCGAAGCGCCTCCTCAATCGACACGCCACTCCGCCGAGCGATGTGAGCGATCTCCGGCGGCGAGAGCGAGTGAAGGTGGATCGGGTAGCGGGCCTTGATTCCCGCAAACAGGGACTCATACCAGCGAAGGTCAAGGTCCGGATGGAGCCCGCCCTGCAACATCACCGCCGTCCCGCCGAGCGCGAGCGTCTCCTCAATCTTGCGATGTATCGCTTCCTCCGAGAGCACATACCCCGCGCCACTGCCGGGCGACGCGTAGAAGGCGCAGAAGCGACATGCAGAGACACAAACGTTGGTGTAGTTGATGTTGCGATCGATGACGAACGTGGCCTCCGGACGCGGGTGCAACCGGCGACGAACCCAGTCGGCGCGAGCCCCGACTGAGAGAAGGTCGTTGGATCCGAGAAGCGCGAGCGCCTCAGCGTCGCTGAGCCGAGATCCGGATCCGGGCACCTGGTGGCCCGGCATCACCCGACACCGGCCTCAGGATGACCGCCGGACGCCGACAAGATATCCACATCCGGCAGCGCAGCCAGTTCGCCAACCGCCATAGCTCGCTTGTAGAACTCCACCAGCCCATCGCGGAACTCGGCCGTGAAACAGAACCGCAGCTTGTCGAAGTAGTCGAGCAGGAATTGCTGGCTGAACTCGTAGCGCAACGCGGCCGCGGCAGCAGTCGACACAGGATCGGCCATGCAGCGATCACGAGACGCCAGCAATGCCTCGCCAACGGCGGTCACGGCTCGCGGCCGAGCCGTCGCGAAAGACCGAGTGGCGGCGCACACGGCGAAGACCATTGGGAGACCGGTCAACGCACGCCACTCCTCACCGAGGTCCACATGGTAGGGAAAGACCCCCGCGCGCAACACGTACAGCGCCTCATCGCCGATAAGCAGCAAAGCGTCATACTCCTCTAGTACCTCGGCAAGCGATCCGCTGCGCTTCCGGAATTCCGGGGACAGACCCCAGGCAGCACACAAGACGCGGAGAAGACACACCGAAGTGGCGCTCTTCTCCGTGATGGCAATCCGACGCACGGCCGGCAGCGGAACGCGAGTGAAGAGTTGCACCGAATCGACGGCGCCGAAGGCGCTGATCGACACGTGAGGCAAGAGTGCGAGCTCGTCGACGTGACGCGCGAAGGCAATAGATGACGGCAAGGCGACGTCGATCTGGCCATCAATCAACATGGTGTTCAGCGTCGCCGGATCGCCCTCAACAATGCTTGCTTCCATGCCGCGCTCGGCGAGTTCGTCGACGAAATGATGGTAGAGCGGGAAGCAGTTGACGAACTCGATGCGACCCACGCGCACCGGTGCCGGGGGCTTAGTCATCGACATCGCTGTCGTACCGCCGCAGGTCGTTGTACAGCGTATCTCGCTCGACGGGCACTCGGCCAGCGGCGCGAATCACGCGCACCAGTTCGCTGCGGCTCAGCTCCTGACCGGTATCGACACCCGCAGCATGGCTGATGCGTTCTTCGACGACCGTGCCATCAAGGTCGTTGACGCCGAATGCCAACGACACCTGCGCCAGCTTCAAGCCGATGTTGATCCAGAATGCCTTGATGTGGCGGAAGTTGTCGAGCACAAGGCGCCCCACAGCCAGTACCCTGAGATCATCGAAACCGGTAGGACCCGGCAGCTGATCGAGTCTCGTATTGCGAGGCTGGAAGGAGAGCGGAATGAACGCGTTGAAGCCACCGGTTTGGTCTTGGAGCTCGCGCAACCGCACCATATGGTCCGCGAGCTCATCCGCCGTCTCGACATGACCGTACAACATCGTCGCGTTAGACCTCAGCCCTACGGCGTGAGCCTCACGCATGACGTCGAGCCACTCCTGGCCGCTGATCTTTCGTTCACAGATGAGTCCGCGCACACGCCCGCTGAACACCTCCGCACCACCACCGGGGAGGGATCCGAGGCCAGCGTCGCGCAGTCTGACGAGCACCTCGGCAACACTGCAGCCGCTGACCCTCGCGAAGTGTGCGATCTCGCTGGCCGTGAACGCTTGGATGTGCACGTCTGGAGCGAGATCCTTGAGCGCGCGCAGCATGCTCACGAAGTACTCGAGAGTGAGATCCGGGTGCTCGCCGCCCACGATGTGAATCTCGCTGATCGCCTCACTAGCCAGTGTGTCTCTCGCCTTCGCCACAATCTCATCGACGCTGAGCGTGTACGACCCCTCATCTCCCTCATCGTGGCTGAAGGCACAGAAGAGGCAGCGATTGCGGCACACATTCGTGTGGTTGATGTGACGATTGCGGATGAAGTAGACGTCGTCACCAACAACCCGCGCGCGCGCGAAGTCGGCCATCGCGCCAAGCGCGAGTAGATCGTGTGTGCGTAGCAGACGAACCGCATGAGATGCGTCAAGACGCTCGCCGGCCGAAACTCGGGCCCAGACATCTTCCAATTCGGCGCGGCCCGCCAAGGCAGCGATATCCGCTGGCATCATCGATTCGACTCCAGAGGTCAGTTGTACCGAGCGACGACCTGATCCGCGACTTCCGCGAGGAGCTCGCGTTCGACCGGACTCGGACAGCCGTCGAGCGTCTGCCGAGCCCTCTCAATGTATCGCATCGCCACGTCGCGAGCACGCGCGACGGCGCCCGTAGAAGCAACCGTCGAGAGAACCGCGTCAACATCCTCTGGCGAGAGATCGTCGCGCGCGAGAAGCTCCGCAAGTCCAGGCTCACGCTCCATCGCAAGAAGTAGGGGCAGCGTTATGGTTCCGTCGCGAACGTCAGCACCCGGCCGCTTACCCGTCTCCTGCTCATTGCCAGAGCAATCAAGGACATCATCAAACACCTGGAACGCAAGGCCGAGCAATCGACCGAACTCTGCCAACGACGCCTCGTGGTCACGGGAGGCATTCGAGAGATGCGCACCGAGGCGGCACGCCACAGCGAACAAGTCCGCCGTCTTACGCTCGCACCTCAATTCGTACTGCGCCACGCTGAGGTCGATTCTCCGCGTTTGATCACGCTGCATCACTTCGCCCTCGGAAAGGCCGACGGCCGCGGCGCTGAGAGCTTCCACCGCGGCCGCTGCACCGGTTGCCGAGAGCTCGGAGAAGGCGCGCGACAGGAGGTAGTTGCCTGCCGAGACTGCCTGCCCAACACCGAACTCGCGAACCACCGTTGGCCGCCCGCGCCGCAGATCGGCCCGATCAAGCACGTCATCATGCACGAGAGTCGCCATGTGCAACACCTCGACCGCGACCGCTGCCCGAACCACCCCTTCGGACAAGGCGGCGTCGGTGCGCGCACAAAGAAGAGTGAGCATGGGGCGAATGCGTTTCCCCCCAGCCTTCAGGGTGGCTTGGCAGGCCACACCCAAGATGCCTCGAGGCTCCGCCGTAATGTCAACGAGTCGCGCCTCCACACGCTTGAGACCACCGCCGTAGCGCCGTCTGAGCGCCGGAGAGAAGCTGAAGGAATGAGCGCTCATGCACTGAGCGCAACGAGCGGCTTGTCGCCCACGTGGATCGCCACAGCCCGAAGACCAAGCGAACGATAGCGCACGCCGTTGAACCCGCTGCGTGCCATGCGCGCCGCCAACTCGTCGACACGGGGAAACGCCTGCACTGATGCCGGCAGATAGGAGTATGCCTCTCTCTGACGCGCGACTACACTGCCGAGAGCCGGCACACAGTATCCCATCCACACACCGTGCAGAGCGCGCGCCCACCGCTCCCGCGGCCACGTCGACTCCAGGCACACCAACCGGCCACCCGGACGCAGAACCCTGAGCAACTCCGACAACACGCCGGCGAGGTCGTTCACGTTGCGCAAACCCCAACCCACGGTCGCTACAGAGAACCAGTCATTCTCAAACGGCAGACGGAGAGCATCACCGCGCAAGAATTGCGGCGGCGATGCCTCAAGGGCCTGCGCCCATGCGGCCGCCTTGCGCCGGGCGGCGGCGATCATCTCTGTAGAGAAGTCGACCCCGACCACGTCGAGTGCGGGGAAAGCGCCTGCTAACGCAAGCGTAAGATCGCCGGTCCCGCAACAGAGATCGAGCGCGCGACCCTCAATATCGGTCGGCAACTGCCGCACAGCGAGCGCCCGCCAGCTACGATCCAGACCGAAAGTCATCACGCGATTCATGAGATCGTACCGAGGGACGAGTTCGTCGAACATGCTCTCAATGCGCACGGGGTCCCGCTCAAGAAGGTCAACAGTCACGACTGTTCTCCCTCCCACGGGGGGAAGAGATGATGCTCGACGCCGGCAACCGCAAGGACTTTGCCGACCACGTGATCTACCGCTTCGGCAAGCGTCTCGGGGAGGAAGTAGAACGCCGGCGACGCGGGAACGATTATCGCGCCGGCTTCGGCGAGTTCGAGCATGCGTCGAAGGTGAATGGCGGTCACTGGTGTCTCCCGCGGCACGATAATCAGCGTTCGACGTTCTTTGAGGGCCACATCGGCGACCCGATGAATCAGCGTCCTGGTTGACCCCAAGGCCACATGCGCAACACTGCTCATGGAGCACGGGCAGAGAATGACAACGTCGGGTGCATTGCTTCCGCTCGCCGGCGGTGCTGCCAGGTCGAACGGGTCATGCACTGTGGCCGTCGCGCCGGCCCGGGCGAGCAGAGCTTCAATGACGTCGTGACGATCGTGCGCCGACAGACCAAGCTCGTGGCGCAGCACAGTGACGCCGCTGTCGGAGACGCACAGCTCCACCCGGCAGCCAGCGGCACCGAGAACGGTCAGCAAGCGAAGCGCGTATGGCGCCCCGCTAGCGCCGGTGATACCAACGAAGACACGAGCAGGGAAGGTCACGCGACGATCGCCCTCCTCGACTCGGCGCTCAAGAACCGGCTCTCCCAAAGAGCAGCCATTGTACACCCCATTACGAAGAAGCCATCAGCGAGAGGATGACGACCGCTCCGTAGACTAAGCCCACGCCGCCGTTGATCGTCATGAAGCGCATGCCGACATGGTCTAACCCACGGCGACGAATATCCAGATGGGGCCACGCGAGGAGCGCACCGACCAATGACAGGCCAACCCAGTAGACCACACCCAGATGAGACCACCACCCCACTGCAGCCAGGAGGAGCAGCGTTCCGACATGCGACATGGCCGCGGCAGCGAGAGTACGCCGCGGCCCAATGCTGACCGCAAGCGAGTGGACAAGCTCCGCGCGATCGAACTCAAGATCGAAGATGCCGTAGATCGCGTCGAAGCCGCCAACCCAAAGCGCAACCGCGAAGAAGAGCATCCAAGCCTGCGCCGAGGCATTCCCGGCGACCGCAACCCAGGCCGCCGCCGGAGCGAGCCCGAGCGTCATTCCGAGGACATAGTGGCAGAACCAGGTCACGCGCTTCGTATACGGGTAGACGACGAACGCGACCAAGGGAATTGGCCATAAGTACGCGCACGGGGGCGATAGATTGAGAGCCGCAACGACGAGAACGAGCGCAGCCAGCACGGCAAACACCCAGACGTCACGACTGCGCACGACTCCCGACGGGATCTCACGCTGTGCCGTACGCGGATTGCGTGCGTCAAGCGGAGCGTCAATCAACCGATTGAGCGCCATCGCGCAACTCCGCGCACCGACCATCGCCACGGTGATCCAGATGACGTCTGCCCATCCAGGCCAGCCGCCCGCCGCCAGGAAAGCCCCGACATACGCGAACGGCAAAGCGTAGACGCTGTGTTCTACCTTGATGAGTCGCGCGAACCGGACCAGAAAGGATGCGCTTGCGGGTGACGACCGCGTCCTCGCCGGAGAGGCCTCAGCACGCGTCATCGGAAGGGCAGTCCGTACTCCGCCCAGCGCCGAGACACCTGCGCCTTGACTTCCGGATCCATGGCGATCTCATCCGGCCAGTCCCGTGCGTAACCCTCCTCGGCCCAGGTACGAGTCGCGTCGATCCCCATCTTGGCGCCAAAGCGGGGTGATGAGCCGGAGTGGTCGAGAACGTCGAGCGGACCTCGCGTGACCACGCAGTCGCGACTGGGGTCAACGTTGTTGAAGACACGCCAGGCAACCTCGCTGTAGTCATGGACGTCCACATGCTCATCCACAACGACGACGAACTTCGTGAACATCATCTGCCCCATTCCCCATACAGCGTTCATGACCTTGTGAGCATGGCCGGGATAGGACTTCCTGATGCTGATAATGGCGCAATCATGAAAGACACCCTCGATAGGCAAGTCCATGTCGCGAATCTCCGGCTGCACCAGGCGCAGCAACGGGAGGAAGAGTCGCTCCGTGGCTTTTCCGAGGTAGGCATCCTCCATTGGAGGTCGACCCACGATGGTCGCCGGATAGATCGCGTCTTTGCGGTGACTCATCGCCGTGAGGTGGAACACGGGATACTCGTCGGCAAGCGAGTAGTAGCCGGTATGATCGCCGAAAGGACCCTCGCGGCGCCGTTCATCGCGCTCCACGTACCCCTCGAGGACGATCTCCGCGTCGGCGGGCACCTCGAGATCGACTGTCTCGCAGCGAGCTAGCTCAATCGGCGCACCTCGCAGGAACCCGGCGAACATGAATTCATCGATGCCCGGCGGCAGAGGCGCCGTCGCGGCGTAAGTGACCGCGGGATCTGTCCCGAGCGCAACAGCAACCTCGAGCCTCCCTCCGGCCTCGCGATAGTTGCAGGCGCCATCGTGATGCATGTGCCAATGCATGCCGGTCGACGTCGAATCGTACACCTGCAGCCGATACATGCCGGCGTTGCGCCGTCCCTTCGCATCCTTCGTCACCACAACCGGCAATGTGATGAATGGGCCGCCATCGCCTGGCCATGTCGTCAGAACCGGTAGACGAGCCAGATCCGGTGGCTCGACACCAACCTCACGCCAGCTCGCCTTCTTGCCGACTACCGGCGTGAATGAGGCGAGTTCGCGCAACTGGCCCAGAGCCTTGACCTTACCGATCAGACCTGAGGGCACTTGGAGCTCGACGAGCTCTGCAATGCGACCCGCGATATCGTCGAGAGGCCGCCCCAGAGCCAGCTCGAGGCGACGGTACGAACCGAGCTGATTCATGAGCACCGGCATGGCCGGGCCGACTGCGCCTGCCGGTCGAACCGGCGACTCGAAGAGAAGCGCCGGCCCGTGAGCCTTGCTTGCTCGGTCCGCAATCTCCGCCATCTCCAGATACGGATCAACCGAGCAACGTACGCGCGACAACTCGCCGGCACGCTCCAGGAGCGAGATGAATGCACGCAGATCCACTAGCGCCGCTCACCTTCGGCTGTCACCGGCCACTCAGGCTCCATCCGCAGATCCGCCCCCGACAGTTCATGGACCAACGGCGCGATTGATGGTAGAGCGAGACTTGGCAGCACAGTAAGAACCTCTTCTCGCACGGCGTTCGGCTCGCCGCTCGCCTGTGCGTTCTCAGCATGTTCGTAGGGGCCCAGGAGAAACGCAGCGCTGCATCCGCGCCCAAGCGCCACCAACGCAGCCATGGTATACGCCCAGAGAGCGTCGTCATCCGCGTATGCCGCGCCAAGCGAGCGAAACACTGCGCATGCAGCCATCAGCCGTGCAAGAAGACTGACCGCCGCGACATCGCCACGACGAGCGATGATGTGCAGACCAAGAGCATAGTGGAAGTCGCCGGCAAGTAGTGTCGCCTCCGCAGTCTCGGAACCACCATACTCCAGCACACGGCCGCGGCGATAATGGAGGAGATACCCCTCATAGATCAGCTCTATGGCCTCGACGTACTCCGGTGCCACCGCACCATCGAGCTCGCGCAGAACACGGCCCCAGCGAAGCTCCGGCGTAGCACTCGCCGGCGATCCAAACACCTCCCCGGCTCGCCGCAGCGCCGAGATCACTGCAGCGTCCACAACGCTACGCCTCGCCTTGCAGATAGTACGTCAGCGACATGAGTTCGCTCGAGAGGTCAACCTGACGCACAATCACACCCTTTGGTGAGAGCACCTTGATCGGCGCGAAGTTGAGGATGGCGCGCACACCGGCAGCGCCGAGGCGTGCAATTGTCGCCTCGGCTGCTGAAGCAGGAACCGTGACCAGTGCGATATCGACACGTTGCCGACGACACAGCGCCTCAAGTTCGTCAATGCTCCGAACCGTGCCATCACCTTGACCCGTACCGACAACGACGTCGGACACGTCGAAGATGCCGACAAGACGAAAGCCCTGCTGCGCGAACCCGCGATAGCGAGCCAACGCCGTACCAAGAAGGCCAGCCCCCACGATAACAACATGCCATTCGCGATCGAGACCCAGGCAGTGATCGATCTCTTCGACCAAACGGGCGACCTCGTAGCCCACACCGCGCGTGCCGAACTCCCCAAGATACGACAGGTCCTTGCGAATCTGCGCTGCGTTGAACCCCACGAGATCAGCCAGATCGCGGGACGACACTCGCGTCACGCCTTGAGCCTCGAGCTCCTGGAGCTTGCGCAGGTACAACGTCAGTCGAGGCACGGCTACGGCCGGCACGACCCTGCGACTTATGTCGTACCCCATCGTGAACCTTTTCTACGAGATCGGAGTCAGCACTGGGAACATGATACATACTATGGGCAGCTAATGACGCCGCCGCAGCCACGGCAGCGAACGACAGGAGGTGACCCATGGCCGTTTCAATCAGGCATGCCGGACCAGGAGATGAGCCCGCCATCCTCCATTTCGTCGAAGAACTCGTCCAGACGAGCGGGAGTCGCGTCCGCCCCGACGAGCACCAGGTTCGTCGTTATCTCGCCACCGCAGAGACGACCATCTTGCTCGCAGCCGACGAACGCGCCGTGGTCGGCATGCTGAGCTACTCGACTCGACCTGCCTTGCTCTTCCCGGGAAGCACAGGCGAGATCGAATCGCTCGTGGTACGAGCCGACCGACGCGGCGAGGGCATTGGCAAGAAGCTTCTGCGCACCGGATTGCGACTGATGCAGGATGCGGGGTGCGTCGAAATCAGCACAAGTGTCGCTCCAGAGAACACGCGCGGGCAACACCTGTTCTTTGACCACGGACTGAGCGACGCCTCGGTGCGACTGGCCACGCACCGGCGTTAGGCCCGCGAGCCGCGACCTACGAGAGCCAGCGCGCCAGATCCTTGGCATGGTACGTAATGATCATGTCGGCGCCGGCCCGCTTGATCGCGGTCGCCGCCTCGAGCGCCGCCGCTCGCTCATCGAGCCACCCTTGGAGCGCCGCCGCGCGTAGCATCGCGTACTCGCCGCTCCCGCTCAAAGCGGCCAACGGGAACCTCGTCTCCTGCTTGACCGCGCGAACGATGTCGAGACCCAGAAGCGCCGGCTTCACCATGACGATGTCGGCACCCTCTTCAATGTCCAGCAACACTTCACGCACCGCTTCCTCGGCATTGGCGCAGTCGATCTGGTAAGTCCGGCGATCCCCGCTGCCCGGGTGCGCTCGACGCGTCAGCGCACCCATGTCGTCATAGGCCGACGCAAGAGTGACAGATGACGGCATGATCGCAGTGTCAATGAGACCCTCGTCATCGAGCGCGCTACGGATTGCCGCCACTCGCCCGTCCATCATGTCACTGGGAGCGATGATGTCGGCCCCACTCTCCGCGTGAGTGACGGCCGTCTTCGCGAGCAACTCCAGCGTGACATCATTGACGATCTCTCCATCTTGAAAGACACCGCAATGACCATGATCCATGTAGGAGCAGAGACACACGTCCGTGATCACCAAGAGCTCCGGGAACTCGTCCTTGATGGCACGCACCGCCATTTGGACAATGCCTTCCGCGTCGTAGGCTCCTGTCGCAGCAGAATCACGATGCGAGGGCACGCCAAACAGGTAGATCGCCCGGAGACCAACGTGAACGCTTTCGCGCACTTCGGCGAGCAGATTCCCAATGGAGAACTGGAAGCAGCCCGGCATAGCCGAGAGCGGTTCCTTGACGTTCTCTCCAGCGACCACGACGAGGGGATGAACGAGATCCTCGATGCTCAACGTCGTCTCGCGCAACATGTCGCGCATTGCCCGCGTGCGACGCAGACGCCTCATCCGATACGTGGGGTAGTACATGCTCTCGGGTCCTTTCGGGGTAGCTAGCCGCGCCGTGCCTGCAATCCTCCCCCGCCGGGCGCGCTGTGACAAGCACGCCGAATGTCGACTCAGGCGTGCGCCATCTGCAGCACCGCCTTCACGGTCTCGACGACCGACGCGCGATCGCGCAAGTGGCACGCGACCAGCGGCACACTCGGCTTCAATCCAAGCACCTCGGCAATCTGGTCACGACCGAGTTCTTCACCCGCCATCGAAACGTAGGTCGCCACCAAGAATGGGGCCTCAGTGGCGCGAACGTAGTCGAGATCGCGTCGTGCCGAGCGCAGACTGTCGAGATCGTTGGCGTTCACCAGAATGATCCAGGCCGTCGTCCCGGCGGCAATCCGCGACCACGCCTGGTCGGGCGCCGATGCTGACGTCGAGAACACGAGCACGTCGCACTCGGCTCCGTCAACGTCGACGACCGTTTGACCGGCAAGCACGGGAATTTCCACTTCTTTCTCGTCGATGAGCTCGACACGCATCTGACGCACTAGATCCCCGTCGGTCAAAGACGTGAGGAATATCTCGTTGTAGATGTCGATCGATCCACGCACGCCGATACTGACCGACTCGCCGATCCCCTGGATGACCGGCTCGCCAACGGCGATCAGACCTCGCGAGTACAAGCTATACATCACTTTTGCGCCGTGGAAGCGATCAAGACCAGCCTCGCGCAACACCACGTTGATGTCCGCGTGTCCGTCCATGCGAACGATAGCGCGCCACTCATTCGGACTGAGAGCTATTTCACCTAGCTCGACCACCTGCTCGCTGAACGTGAGTCGCGGTATACGCTCCATCGAGCCTATGTGCTTGACGAAGAGCTCCCACTCATCGATGCGCCGGTATCCCTCCATGATGACGTTCTCGACCGACATGTCGACGAGTATGTCCTCATCAGCGACGTCCTGATCTGGGCCGAACTCGAACTCACCCTCCGCCCATCCGAGCAGATCGAATGCTGCGTCCTGAATCTGATCCCGCACAGCCCGCTCAAGCATCCCGCGGTCGATGGCGCCACTGCGGAGAAGAAGGGCGCCAATGCGCTCATGTTTGCCGTTCGCGTTCTGTTGGGACAGCGCCTCCCGAAGCTGTGGAGCGGAGATGGCGCCCTCTCTGACCAAACGTTCACCCAGCGGCAGGTCCTGAGGTTCGACAAACGCGTAGCATATGAGCCCCTTGCGGAAGAAGACCCTGCCCCACGTCTCGTCGCGATGAACCGTAAGTGCGCCGCTCTTGGCGCTCATCTGCACGAGCTGAAGGATGTTGGGCAAACTGAAGTCCTTCAGATTCCCACGCAGAAGCACGCCACACCTCTCTCAAGTGATCGTGTAGTGACCATCGCCCGTGATGCCATCATCGGCAGGGAGCGGATCTTCCTCAATGCCGCCAGACCGGAGAGAGGATCGTTCGCCCTCAGGAACCAGCCGCGCGACTACTCCACCGCAGGCTCGGAGAGCGCCAGCTCTTCCTTCGAGAGAAACCGGCGTCCCCAGGCGAAATTGGACTTCCAGTACTCGGATGAGTCCAGGGAAGCGAGCGTCACACCGTCCGAAGAGCCCGTTGAGTGAATGAACCAACCATTGCCGAGATAGAGGCCCACATGGAAGATCGAGCCAACGCTGGATTTCGGTCCGCTGGGCGCGAAGAAGATCACATCGCCGGCCGTCAGTTCCTTGCGCGTGATTCGCGGCTTGGCGTTCTTCGCCATATCACTGCCGCCGCGCTCGTTGACGGTGATCGGGTAGCCAAACTTCATCTTCATGATGTAGAAGACGAACCCCGAGCAGTCAAACCCCCCCGCCAGCTGGTAGCCGTAGGGAGAGTTACACGTTGGGTACTCGCCGGCCCAAACGTATGGGTACCCGATGTACTTGAGCGCGAAGGCAGCGATCTCACGCTGCCTGGCGCTCATGGGCGGGAAAGTGACATCGGCGAAATCCGCGAGACCGTAGAGCCGCCAAGTAGAGCCGGCATCGTAACCCTGCTTGAGCATGCTCGCTACTTCCGCCCGACTAATCGGCTCACGCGGCGTCACTTCCCTGTCGTCGTTGTTGCTCGCATGATTGACACGCAGTTGCAGTTGGCGCGACGCAACGATGTAGGGCAGATAGCTCGGCGCTTTGGGACTCCAACCCACGTTGGGCTCCCACTTCGAGCGGCTGAGACTCGATAGGAGCTTCCATGAGGAAGATGGATAACGCCGTTTGAGCCAGCGCACAACAACCGTCTCGGCAGTCGAAGCCTTGACCAGCTTGCCGGGATTGAAGTTCCCCGCCTTGTCGAGCGACATGAACTTGTACTTGAGGGCCACCTGAACGTACGTGTAGTACTGGTGGCCAACAGGGACGTCGCCCACCTTGCGTGGGTTGAACGCCACCGCCTGCACGCCTGCAGCAATGACTACCGCCCTTGCCATCTCCGCGCGAGTGATGGCCTGATTCGGCTTGAAGAGCTTGCCGTAGTCGTCGAGCACTCGCTCCCCCGCAGCGCCCTTGCTCGTGACTGCGGAGATCGCCGTGTAGGCCCAGTGCGACTTCGGCACATCCTTGTATGACTTTGCCTGCGCTTGCGGGCTGCAAGCAGCGACGACGGCAAGAACGCAGAGGATGACGACCGCTGTCGCGAATCTGTGCTCAGGTGTCGGCTTCATTGCCCTTCCATCGGCACATTCGGGCGAGCCCCAAAGCCCCGGACAGTCCACGGCCCCTCAAGTATGTCAAAGGACGAGGGCGTCCGCGTGCGAATTCCGGGATGCTATCATGAAACGCGGCCGACGGCCGAAGAACTGCCTGAGTCCGCAGCGGACACGCCGCCATCGAGGAGGATCAGGCCAATGCCAAGCGCCGTAGGCGTCCACCGCTACTCCCTTACTCCGTTTCGCTGGATTGCCCGGTGCACACTAGCCGCAGCCGTCGGCTTGCTCCTGCTCATCCCAAGTGTGGCGTCAGCCTCCACCGACACGGCCTTCGCTATTAGTGGCCGAGGCTGGGGACACGGCATCGGCATGTCGCAATGGGGCGCCTACGGACTCGCCAAACACGGCTCAGACTACAAAGACATACTTAGGCACTACTACACAGGCGTCGCCTTCGCCAAGCTGGACAACCCCACCATTCGCGTCCAGCTCCGCAACTCCCTCGCGGCAGTCAGAATCACGAGCACCAAGCCGTACGCGGTCACGGTCGGCAACCGCAGGTACGAGTTTCCGGCTGGTGTCACGGCAACCACTACTGTCGCCGGCGAGAAGTACCGCGTGTCGACCGGCGACTGGACGCGCGACTTCTCTTCTCCCGTGACATTCATGCCAGGAGATGATCCTCTCAAGCTGATCACCGCCACGGATCTCGGCACCACGGGCGGCTTCCGTGGCACCATCCAAATCGTCCGCTCAGGCCAGACACTCGCGATGATCAACCACGTGCCGCTCGAGAGTTACTTGCGCGGTGTCGTACCACTCGAGGTCTCTCCAGACTGGCCAGGGGAAACACTCAAAGCGCAAGTTTGCGCAGCGCGATCGTACGCGGAACGCGCGCGCCGCAGCTCCGGTTCAACGTGGGATGTCTACTGTGACGTCCGTTCGCAAGTGTATGGCGGCGTATCACGAGAGGATCCACGCACCGACGCCGCCGTCGCCGCCACCATTGGTGTGGTGCCCACCTACAAGGGAGAACCAATCCAGGCCTTCTACTTCTCTTGCTCCGGCGGTGAGACGGAGAACATCGAGATGGCCTGGGAGACCATCGCGCAGCCGTACCTCAAGTCAGTCGAGGATCCGTACGACGCCTACGCCCCACTTCACGAATGGGGTCCGCTTCGCCGCACGCGAACTCAGCTCACAACACCGCTCGGCACGCTCGTCAAGGGAACACTGCAAGCGATCTACCCTGTCGAATATGGCATGTCGCCGCGAATCGTCAAGGCGGCCATCATCGGCAGTTCCGGCACGACCTACATCCACGGCAGCGCTCTACGCATGAAGCTCGGACTGAACAGCGCCTGGGCTGTGTTTACGAGTATGTCGATTGCACCGGCAGCGAAGGACGCGACACAGGTCCGGGTCGGATCAACGGTGAAGCTGACGGGCCGCATCTACCCAGCGCTGGCTGCCGGCACGACCGTGCGACTCATGTACAAGAGCGAAGGAACCTGGAGAAGCAAGCGCGTTTCGACGATCCGCAAGTCGCGAGGCCTGAGCGAGGGCTACTCGGCACGGTACTCTCTGTACACCGTAGCCGTGACACCCGAAACGACGACCCGCTACTACTTCATGAGCGGTACCGCCAAGTCGCCGACGACGACGATCACGGTGACAGAGTAGAAGCGGGTCACCGGCCTGGCGGCAGACACCCCGGCACAGTCAGAACAAGCGGACACAGCGAACGCTCGCGCCCGCTCCGTCCGCTCCGTCTAGAAGTGGCGCAGAACCTGCAGCCCCACAAAGAGCACCGTGATGGCGATGATGGCGCTCCAGTCGACTGACCCACGATCGATCTTGGGACCAACACGACGCACGATTCCCACGTACGGCTCGGTGAGCGCTGCGAGCACCCGATGAACACCTCGAAAGACCGTGCCGGGCCGAGGATCGATTCTGCCCAGAATCGCCGTTAGAAGAATAAGGAACATGTATACGACAACCGCGATGTAGATGACGCGGGCGGTGCTACTCATGCATGCTCCTTGGACGGCTGCGCGGCAACTCGATTGTACAGGGTGACGATATACGAGCGAGTGCGGTGTGGCTCGCAAACACCGCGACCGCACCCCGCTCGTGCGACTACTTGATCAAGCGACGGCCACCGCTAGTTGATGCGGCGGCCAACATCGAGCGCGACCAGATATCTCTCGTCCGTCACCGAGAGACCGACACCAAAGTCGCGGAACGATCGCCTGAGAATCACCCTCTTGTGGCTTGGACTCGCCATCCAGCCCGCGACGACAGCCTCCGCGTCGAGAGCGTCCCCGCCGTCATCCACGCGAGCCAGCGTCTCGCCCACTGACCACACCGAGTAGCCGGAGCGACGATACCCGGACGATCGCACACGGTCGCCCACTGAAGCGCCATCGCGGCTGGTGTGCGAGAAGTAGCTGTGCTGCGCCATGTCGCGAGCGTGGGCACGCGCTGCCCTCACCAAGGACGCACGGGCACGCAGCTTGGGAAGGCCCCTCTCGAGGCGCACTTGGTTGACGGCGGCAATGACCGCTGCCTCATCTGAGGTGAGTGATACGGCTGATTTGGCAACACTGGGTAATGCGGCAAGGAGCGCTACGGCGAGTATTACCAGGACTGCGACGGTGAGGGTTCTTCTCACGCAGAACCTCGCTCTCGTTGCTTGGCCGCCCCGAGCACGGGCCAGCCCGGACCATGGACATGCGAACTGATATCACATCAGGCGCTTGCGAGCACGCTCTCCCCAGCGTGCAGCTTTGGCACGAGGCGTGACGCCTAGAGCGATGTAGCTCTGCTCATGGTTCCTGCGAACGTCGCAAAGTCCTTTGCAGCGTCCGCAGAAACCAGCGTGCAATCTATCCGGCACAGCGCGGTCGGATCACGCTAGCGCAGCATGGCGGACTTGGGACGAACCGTCACGCTCGCGCGGGCCACCGATCCCAGACTGACGTCGTCACCGGCCCACTCTGCCGTGAAACGCGTCGTCTTCTTGAGCTTGCCGGTACGGTACCTGAACGTGGCGACGCCGTCGAGGGTTCTCGCCGGCACTGTCGCAACGAACGTCCGCTTCGTACCGCCCTTCACCTTGGCATACAAATCGACCGTGGTGTCACCCGTCGCCGACTCGATCGTCCCAGACAGTGACACGGCGCGACCGTACTTCACTGTGCGTGGCCGGACCTTGAGCGTTATCGTGCTCGTGACCCGTGACACGTCGCCAGAAACGACCCAGGGTGTCGTCGTTCTCGTTTGAGCCGCAGCATCCTCGCCACCAGACTCGGGGAAGTACTCGACGATGATGTCAGCGTTTGTCGGCATCTCGTTGAGATCGTCCACGATCTCGGCGACGGTTTGACGATCCTCGCCGCTAGACTCCACGGAATACGAGTCTTCCTCCTGCCCGCCGCTGCCGTAGGCATACACCTCGAGCAACCCATGCAGCGAAGTGCCCTTTGGAATCTCCAGAGTGGCATGCTCCTGTCGGAGCTCACGGTCGCCGTATACAGCAAAGTCGATGAGGACGTCGTTTCTGCCCGTCTTCAGCCCCCCCGGAACACTGATCGAGACAATGCGTGCAGCGTTGCGAGCGGACGAGTAGTCGCCAGTGAAGTCGATCGACTTGATCGTCGCCGGGGCAATGCCGTCAATGTTCGCTGTCAGTGCCGCGAGAATGGTGCTCACATCCTCCGTCGAGTACCAGCTCACGTCGTCCGAATCGTCCCAGATGTTCGTGCGCGTGACCGTGTAGTCCTCGGTACCGTCGCTGACGACCACCGTCACCGTAGTCCTCGCGCTGCCCCGGTAGCTGTACGCATCGAGAGCCTTATAGACGGGCACAGCCGCTGCCTCGGCAGCAATCCACGAAAAGTCTGGATCGCTGGCCAACGAACGAGGCATCGTCGACGAACTCGCGACGGACCTTGCGCCCACCGTTGCACGAGAGCTAACGGGCGCGGCGACGGGATACACGCCGATGCGTCCAGCTACGCCGGACCAACGATCCTGAGTGATCGTGCCCTGCAGCTTTGCCGGCGCCATGAGCTTGTAAGGCGACATGGCTGAACCCCAGATCCCAGAGACCCATGCATTCGTGAGGTATGCCTCCGTCTCTCCGAACCACCCGAGCGGATGACCGAAGCCAAGCAGCACGGAGTCATCGACGTACGTCACTGTTCCAGCAGCACCAGCCCAGAGGTCGCCGTCGGCGAGAAGGACCGCCATGGATGACCCACCGGTAAGCGAAGTGCTCCACGCAGGGTTGTTGCCCGCGGTGGATGCGGCCGCGCCGGTGGCCACCGAGAGACCCATACTCTCAAGCCGTTCCGCCATCGCCTTGTACGCAGCAGTCTTTGGGCTCAATCCGCCGATCTGTACGGTGGTGAGCGGAGCAAACACAGTTGTGCCGCGTGGCACCTTGACCGCGCGCGCCTGCGCGACGCTCGTGGCGACTACAACGCGCTTGACGACTGAGCCGTCCACCGACACGGGTGTGGCGAGCGACGCCGACCGCGCCTCTCTCGAAGCCACCCCACGTTGACTCAGGTAGTTGCTCTGAATCGCGATCATGTACTCGATGGGCGTCGCCAGACCCAAGTCTCCGAGCGTGAACGCGTCCCCATACGAGACAGCACCCACCAAGAGGTCTGGACGCCCGCTGACTTGGACGTAGAGAGGGCTCCCGCTCATCCCCGACGCGATGCCGCCTAAGTCCGAGACCACGCTGTCGCGAGCCTCGAAGAGGATGAGAGCGCCGTCCTGAGTCATGTTTGGAACTACACTTCGCACCCGCGCCGGCACATCGACGATTGTGCTTCCTTCAATGACCGTCTTGAAGTAACCGTCGAGCGTCCCACCGTTGGCGTCTAGTAGACGCTGAAGATCGTTGAGGTCGCAGACGTTGGCGGGCTCAGCGTGCGCATCTGGGGCGATCGCGAACCACGCACAGAGCGCCGCCGCAAGAATAGCCGCGACCAGCACCATACGATGGACTCCGTGCCACAATCGAATGGTCATTGTCTCCCTCCATGAAGCGCATAGCGATGGGACATTACGCTGATGTCGATCCCGCATCCTAGCGCAAATTCCGGGGAGTTAACGACGGCGGGCCGCCAAGGCGGCCCGCCGGGGAACTTCCTTGTCGCGCT
Source organism: Thermoleophilia bacterium (assembly GCA_041393415.1). Lineage (GTDB taxonomy): Bacteria > Actinomycetota > Thermoleophilia > UBA2241 > UBA2241 > CAIXSE01. The sequence goes on from JAWKKE010000004.1 coordinate 227,330, forward strand.
GGAGGCTAGCGCTTGCTGAACTGCGGCTTCTTGCGCGCCTTATGGAAGCCGGCCTTCTTGCGCTCCACCTGACGATCGTCGCGCACGAGAAAGCCGGCGCGCTTGAGCGGCGTCCGCAGAGTCTCGTCGGCGTCGCAAAGAGCGCGAGCGATGCCGTGGCGCACAGCACCAGCCTGACTGCTGATGCCGCCCCCAAACACGTTCGCTTTGACATCGAACTTGCCGGCGGTATGCGTTGTCTCAAACGGCATAAGAGCCACAGTCTCGAGGACCTTGCGGCCGAAGTAAGCGTCGATCTCGCGGCCATTGATCAGGACCTTGCCGACACCGGGAGTGAGGATCACACGGGCCACGCTGGTCTTGCGCTTCCCGGTCGCACGGTACGTCACTGCATCAGACACGCCTTACTCCTTGATCTCGAGCACTTCTGGCATCTGCGCTGCATGCGGGTGCTCAGTGCCGGCATAGATCTTGAGCTTGCGCAACTGCGCCCGCCCAAGCTTGTTGTGCGGCAGCATGCCGCGCACAGCGTGGCGCACAACCTCTTCAGGGCGACGGGCGAGGAGCGAGGCATACGACTCCGACTTGATACCGCCCGGATACCCGGTGTGGTGGTAGTACATCTTCTGCTCGGGCTTCTTGCCCGTCACGACGACCTGATCGGCGTTAATGATGACGACGAAGTCGCCCGTGTCGATGTTCGGCGTGTAGGTGGCCTTCCGCTTTCCGCGCAGGCAGTCGGCGACGACGGTAGCGAGGCGGCCCAGAGTATGGCCCTTCGCATCGACGATGTACCACTTCTTCTCGATAGTGGATGGCTTGGCGACGTAAGTCTTCATACGCTCACTCGTGTCGATGACAGAACACGCGCCGCCAGGCGGACGCGCGAAGGCGAACTATAGCCAATCAGCGCGGGGGTTGCAAGACAAAGCACCTCACGGCTTTCGACGGCGCAACTCGATCCCTGATCCCAGCACAAGATCGAGCATGGCTGCCGCAGAACCTCGCGCCACGGCCAAAGCGACACGCCCGCCGCTGTCCACGAAGACGACCAAGCAGCCTGCAGATGCTCCCCCAAACGAGTCGACGACACGAGCCGAGAAGGCACCGCCATTGCACACCACATCGATGTCGTCTCCGAGATCTGCGATGGATAGATCGTCGGCGTCAGCGCCCAACGCCACGTTGCCGAACCGATCGATGCCGACCACAGTCGCGCTCAAACCCACGGAGCGCACCGTGGCCACTGGCAACTCAAGACGCCTGAGACTGCTCGGCTCCAACCTCGGACCCGCCCTATCGAGTGGGAAGCCAGCGGCCAGGCGTGCAGCCGCCGGCGCGAAGACGTCGCGGCCGTGAAACGTGTGACCGACCGAAGCCAGCCGAAGGTCTGCATGACACAGCTCGTGCGCAGCCGCAATCGCGCCCGCAACTTCGGCCGCCGGCACCAGCAGTCCATTGTCCGGCCCCACGAAGAGACAGTCGTCGGCGCTGCGCAGCGCGATCGCTCGACGCACGCCGCCGACGCCAGGATCCACCACGCCAAGAACGACGGACCGCTCGGGCAAGTACGGCAGCGCATCGCGAAGAGCGAGCGCTCCACCAAGCACGTCGAACTGGGGCAGTCCGTGCGTGATGTCTATCACCGACACGTTCGGTTCAAGACGCGCGATCACCGCGCGACAGGTACCGGCGAACGCATCGTCGAGGCCGTAGTCCGAGAAGAAGCAGACCGTTCGCGGACGCACCATGCGATCGTTACCGAGTCGCAGGCGTGAGCGACGCGCAATCGCTGCCGAGATCCAACAACTTCTCGACGGCGTGTGGCAGCGCCGGCTCAATCATGGCGAATTGCTCGCGGCACGCGCGCGGACTCCCGGGCATATTGATGATCAAAGTCGTCCCGCGTGTGCCGCTCACCGCGCGAGACAGCATGGCGTGCGGAGTCTTCGCCAGGGAACCCGCTCGCATCGCCTCGGCGAAACCTGGAGCCTCACGTTCCAGCACCGTCAGCGTCGCCTCCGGCGTTCTGTCGCGTGCCGTCAACCCCGTCCCGCCGGTCGTCAAGATCAGATTGACCGGCGACTCGTCCGCCCAACGAAGCAACGCCGCCGAGATGTCCCCTATCTCGTCGGGAACAATGGCGCGCTCGATTGAGCGCACGCCGAGAGCCCTCAACGCTGCCGCCAAGACTGCTCCGCTTTCGTCATCACGCTGCCCCTGGGATCCCTTATCGCTGACCGTCAGCACCGCGGCGCGAATGAGCGAGACACGATCCAGCGTGATGGCGTCTCCAACGCACAGATCGCCATCCTCGAGCACGCGGACGAAGATGCCTTCGCGCGGCATCACGCAATCGCCGGCAAGGCGGTAGATATTGCAGTGATCGTGACACACCTTGCCGATCTGAGTGACCTCCGCAGCCACGGACCCGAGATGCAGGCGAGACCCTACCGGCAAGCGATGGACCACAACTCCCTCGGTGGTGACGTTCTCCCCGAACGCGCCGGGCCCGACCTGCGCACCCAAGTGTTGCATGCGAACGATGCTCTCAAGCGCCAGCAGACTGACCTGACGATGCCACGGACCCGCATGCGCGTCGCCCTCGATGCCGTGACCGGCCACCAGCACCACCTTCGTCACAGGCGTCTTGGGCACACCCTTGGTGGTGGAAACGTTCAGTGATACCACCCGCCCATCCGCGTGAGCGCTCATGGCAACTCCACTGGCGAACCGTTCGCTGCAGGAAGCGGCGCACGCTGCCATGTTCCGCTTCTCCCGCCGCGCTTCTCCAGCAGCCGCACAGCCGCAATCTCGATGCCTCGATCAATCGCCTTGCACATGTCGTAGATCGTCAGCGCGGCTACCGAAGCCGCCACCAGTGCCTCCATCTCGACACCTGTACGTCCCTTCAATCTTGCCTCGGTGAGGACGCGCACTCCCGGCAGATCCTCGTCCGCCACAATGTCGACAGTCACCGCAGTGAGGTTCAGCGGATGGCACAGAGGGATGAGATCAGACGTTCGCTTGGCTGCCAGAATCCCGGCAATGCGCGCAACGGCGACCACGTCGCCTTTAGCGACAGTGTTGGACTCGATAGCCGCCAGGGTCGCCGGTGCCATTCGCACGGCTGCCTCAGCCCGGGCAGCGCGCTCGCTCTCACGCTTGTCGCCCACGTCGACCATCTGCGCGCGCCCGCCGGCATCAACGTGGCTCAGTCTCCCTGCCTCGTTCATTCGACCTTCCGTCATCCGCCGATCTGAGACATGCTGCGGAGACTCACCTCAGTCTCCACACGACGATCGTACTTCTTGTCACGCATCACGTTGTGCACCACGCGCCGCAACTCCCGCGGCGCCGTGATCAGTGGACGAATATTGACGTCCTCGCCGGAGAAGAGACAGGAGCGCAAGCGGCCATCCGCGGTCAGCCGCAGCCGATTGCACGTGTCACAGAAATGATCGGATACGCCGGCGACGAAGCCGATGGTTCCCGCCGCCCCCGGCTCCCTCCAGTAGGCGGCCGGACCGTGGCCGTAGGGACCTGGATCAGGAACTACCGAATGGCGTCGCCGCATCTGATCGAGAATCTCTGATGCCGGCACAAGTCGCCTGTCGCTGAGAGGCACCTCCGCAAGCCGACGATCGACCGGCATGAATTCGATGAAACGGACGTGCACCTCGCGATTGCGCGCGAGCTCGACAAAAGCATCAAGCTCGCGCTCGATGCCGGCGAGGAGAAGGACGTTGAGCTTCACCGGCCGAAAACCGGCGGCGAACGCGGCGTCCAGACCGGCCAGGACATCGCCGAGGTGCCCGCCACGGGTGATACGGGCGAAACGCTCGGGATCGAGACTGTCGATGCTGATGTTCACCCGGCGAAGACCTTGTCGACGCAAGTCTCGCGCGTGCGACGCAAGGAGCACGCCGTTCGTCGTCAGTGAGATGTCGTTGACGCCACTCGTACGCGCCAGCATCCCGACGAACTCCGCGCATCCCCGGCGCACGAGCGGCTCTCCGCCGGTGACACGTATCTTGCTGATCCCGCACTGCACGGCAACGCGCGCGAAGCTCGCCAGCTCCTCATAGCTCAGGATGTCACCATGCGCTCGCGCTGGCACTCCCTGTGGAGGCATGCAGTAGACGCAGCGAAGATTGCAGCGGTCGGTGATCGAGAGGCGAAGGTAGTCCACACGGCGCGGGGCAGCGTCCAAGAACTCAGAATGACTCGGGCATCGGCGCGCGCGTCGCACTCAAGCTCTCCTTTCCACGCTGGGAGGCATGGCGGTTTCGCACCGCACCCTGCCGGCCCCTACTCCATGGACCACAGACCTTGGATCCCTACGCTCGCAGAGCGTAAGCGCATTGTAGGCTGCGCACCGAAACGCACCAACGCACATTCCAGGCAAGCCCATTGACTCGTGCCTTATAGAGAAAAGGGCGGCGGATCATTCGATCCGCCGCCCCCGAGATGTGGTGCGGCGCGTCAGCGCACCGCGTGCGGGACGTCTAACGCGCCGCACCCTCTAATCTACTCACTTGACTTGACCTCCTTTCGTCGCGGTTCCCGGCCGTTCGCTCATCTACACGCAGATGACGACTCGGCCGCCTGCCCACCCGAGCCCCCGGAGAGGGCGTGCTCACATGGGCAAGCGTCCGAACTACGACCAGAGCGCTGCCAACAAGGTGACCAGTCGCACCGCTTCAGTTTACCCCTGGACAGTCTCCTGTACCAGCGCTTTCGGGACGCGGACGGACCAGCTTCGCGAAGATGTACGCGGCGGCGTACACGAAGAGGAACAGCAGCGCGAACAAGACGGTGAAGCCGACAATCTCCGGCTGCGAAGATGGGTCTGTCACCGTACCGTAGATCTCCCCTGCCAGCGGGCGCGGCCGTCGCAACAGGTCCCAGCTGTTCCAGCGCATGAAGCGCCCCAAGTAGATGCCGAAACTACCGAGTGCGGCCACGCCGACCACGAACACCCAACCCGCCCAAAATCCCCAGAACCGTGCAACGATTTCCTGCATCAAATACAACGAAACGACGCCAAGCAACAACCCGGTCCACGCGAACCAGAAGAGCATGAGGACGTCGTACCAGCCAGGGACGATATCGCCCATACTGCCGAGATGCAGGAAGTCGGTGAGTATGTATGGGGCGTTGGGAAAGAAGAGCAGCCACACGAGAGCGGCCGGCAAGATCAGAACCGACAACAGGGCCTTGCGCGGCTTCACGAGGAGGTACGTGAAACCCGCAAATGCAAACGGCACCCAGGCTAAGGCGAGATTCCACATCAGGAACCAGTAGTGCACTGACCCTGAGTACAGCATGCGCACCGCGACGAGCACGCCGCACACAGCCGATGCCACCAGAAGAAGGCCGATCATCGCGTAGGCGAACGGGCGCCGTGCCGTAAGCCCTCCAGAGCGCCTCTCGCACACCACGCAAGGTGCAGCATCGACTCTAGGAGACAGCGCCGGCGCCACAGAGGTGTGCGAATGAGCCGCCATGAGCAGACTGTACCACTCATGCCACAGAGGGCTTCTGCCGATACGCTGGCGCGAGAGAGTCTGTACTTGGAGGCCGCAGCACATCCATGAGCGATCACGACGGCACAAGGGAGTCGCCAGAGGCGATCCGCTCTGGCGACCAATCGGACTCCGACACCCTCAGCACCGTGAGGGACGATCTCATCGGGCAGATCGAATCCTCCATCGGCAAGCTCGAGTTCGTGTATACGGACGACTCAATACGAGAGCATCTCGACCTCATGAGGACGACCTTACGAGCCCAGGTACGCGCGTATTTCGATCACGTCGGCACTCGGCGCTCCATTCTTGCGTCGCACACGTCGACCATGTACGCCGAATCGGTGAGCGTGTCGGGCGTGATCACGACGACGTTCCGTGGTCTTGTCGACTCAGGGACACTCTCGAGCGCCTATGCGGCGCGGCTGATGCAGTTCGTCAGCGATCGACGCACAGTGCTGGTGTTCGGCAAGCGGCATAGCGGCAAGTCCACAGTCCTCAATGCTCTCTTTGGGCTTCTCAGCGTTGACGAACGTGTCGTCGCCATCGAGAACGGCCCAGACCTCCCAGCCCTGAAGGACCGTTCATTCTGTGTCCACTTCAACATCGATGCCCGCACGGACGCTAGTGGCGCGTTTGCCAAAGCAAGACGTATGAACGCGAGCCGACTCGCAATCGGTGAACTTCACGCCGCCGAGACGAAGGAGTTCATCACGTTCCTGGCAGCAGCGCAGACTTCGGGTCTCGGAACGTTGCGTGCCAGTACAGTCGAGGAAGCGCTGGAAGCGCTCGCCCAGGGCTTCGACGGCGAAGACCACTTGGCGCACGACGCCATCGCCAAAATGCGACCTGTTCTTGCGCATGTTCAACCAGGCGTCAACGACATGCCGCGTGTGTCAGCCCTCTGGAGCGTCGACGGCATGACAGGCGACAAACTCGACATCCAAGAGATCGCAGAGCTGAACTCGTCGACTCGAGAACTGGTTGCCGAAGCTTAGACGCAGCGTTGGACGCAGCGACGCCTCGCTCAGACCGCGTCGTCTTGTTTCGCGACCGTCGCCTGTCTCCCCGAGCGCATCCCACCCGATCAGCGGTTTGTCGGAGCGCTTGCGCCTGGTATAGTCCCCCTTCGCGCCGTCGAACGAACGGCGTTTTCACCCCTGCTCCAGCATTCGGGCTGGGGCCGCGCAGACCACAGGAGGTGATCGCGATCAATAAGTACGAACTCATGCTCATCGTCAACCCGAACGCGGACGAGGAGCGCCAGAAGGAAATCGTCGAACGTCTTCGCACCACAGTCGAGGGCGGCGGCGGCCGGATCGTCGGTATCGACGAGCAAGGCAAGAAGAAGATGCAGTACGAGATCAAGAAGCAGCCCGAGGGCATCTACACCGTGCTCACGTTCACTGCAGCACCCGAGACCCTGGCCGAAGTGGAACGCGTCCTCGGTATCACCGACGAGGTTCTACGGGTCATGACGCTGCGGCTGAAGGCGTAGCGTCCCGAAGAAGGGAGTCTCCGTGGCCGGTTCGGTCAATGTCGTCGTTCTCGTCGGTAATCTCACGCGCGACCCGGAGATGCGCACCACACCGGGAGGCACAACGGTGTGCCACCTCCGTGTCGCCGTTAACGACCGCGTGAAGAACCAGAACACGGGTGAGTGGGGCGATCGCCCCAACTACTTCGATGTCGACGTCTTCGGCGCCCTCGGCGATCAGTGTGGCCAGTGGCTGAGCAAAGGCCGGCAGGTTGCCGTGGAAGGCAAACTCCGCTGGCGCGAGTGGGAGGCACAGGACGGTCAGAAGCGATCGGCGGTGAGCATCGTTGCCAACAACGTCCAGTTCATCGGCCCACGCGACGGCGGTGGAACGAGCAGCCAAGGAAGCTACGGCGCTCGTGGGAGCCACGACGCCGACCAGGGAACAGGCGCACCGTTCGAAACTGGAGGCGCTCCGGCGCGCGGCGACTATGCCGAGTCCGCAGACGACGACATTCCGTTCTAAGCAGTGGAGAGAGGCGCCGCTGGCGCCGTGAGGAGAAACCACGAATGCCGAGTGCAAGCGCTAAGCCGCGGCCGAGACGACACAAGGGTTCCGCGGCCGTCGGCCAGGAGCATCATCGTTCCTGCTACTTCTGCAACGAGAAGATCGAGGACATCGATTTTGCCAGCGTCACCGTGCTGCGTCGGATGATGTCCGACAAGGGAAAGATCAGGGGGCGACGCGTGACCGGCAATTGCCGTCGCCATCAGAACCAAGTCGGAGTGGCAGTCAAGCGCGCCCGTGAGATGGCGCTGCTGCCGCTCGCCAACAGCTGAGGAGTGCTTTTATGGAGGTCATCCTGCTCCAGGACGTCGATACCCTCGGCGGCAAAGGGTCTCTGGTGAACGTCGCTCGGGGTTACGCGCGCAACTACCTCTTCCCGCGCAAGCTCGCCGAGGTCGCTACGCCTGGCAAGATCGTAGAGTTCCAGCGCCGTGAGGCGGAGCGCAAGACGCGTGACGCCCGCATGGCGGCTGCCGCGGAAGAACATGCCGAACTGCTCAACAAGACCGTGCTCACCCTCCAGGCCAAGACTGGTGAGGGCGAACGCCTCTTCGGCTCCGTGACCGCGGCAGACATCGCCGACGCCATTAAGGCGGCCAGAGGATTCACGATCGACCGTCGCAAAGTACACCTCGAGGAGCCGATCAAGGAAGTTGGCACCTTCATGATCGAGGTAGAGGTCGGCGAAGGCTACCTTTCTACCGTGAAAGTGATCGTCAACGCCGAGTAGGCACACTCGGCGCGAGTGACCACCAAAGAAGAGGGGCCGGGGCGGCAACCCCGCCCCGGCCCCTCTTCTTTGGTATCGTCAACGCAGGTCCCTTTGCGCCGAGGAGCGAGGTACCATGATGCTCGTGCTGGCGTAACCTCCTTTCGCGCCGGCCCGATGAGCCACGGAGGACACCTGTCAGCAGAGCGAAACAGCACCGCCTCTCCTCTCCTCCCTCCGCACGACCTCGAAGCCGAGCAGTCGGTCCTAGGAGCGATGCTCGTCAACCCAAATGCGATCGCCGCGGTGGCGGAGTTGCTGAGCGCGGACGACTTCTACCGCGACTCGCATCGTCTCGTCTTTCGAGCAGTCATTGCGCTCTACGATCGCGGCCAGGAAGTAGACATCGTCACGCTTAGCGCACAGCTCGAGCGTGACGGCGTACTCGAGCGCGCCGGCGGCCGAGAATTCATACACACGCTCGCAGAGTTCGTGCCGGCGGCCGCCAACGCCACGCATTACGCGCATATTGTGCGCGAACAGAGCGTCCTACGCGCCTTCATCCGAGTGGGAAACGAGATCGCGGAACTCGGATACGAACATCCTGGCGATGTCGCGACGATGCTCGACCAATGCGAGCAGAAGGTATTTGCCATTCAACAGCACCGCCGCGGATCCGAGTTCCAGCATATCCGCGATGTGCTCGTCAGTAACTTCGAATACCTTGACGCCATGGAGAGAGAGCGCGGCATGAGCGGCGTCGCCAGCGGCTTCGAGGCCGTCGACAAGCTTACGGGCGGCTTTCAGAGAGCCAACCTCATCGTCCTCGCCGCGCGACCCGGAATGGGCAAGACCTCTCTCGCTTTGAACATCGCGCAGAACATCGCCGTGCAGGGTCACGCCCCTGTGGCCATCTTCAGCCTCGAGATGAGCGCCCGCGAACTCGGCGAGCGTATGATGTGCTCATCTGCGCGAGTGAGTTCCCACAAGGTCCGCACAGGCACCCTCTCCGGGGACGACTACGCCAAGCTAGTACAAGCCGCAGGAGAACTCGAAAAGGCGGATATCTTCATCGACGACACAGCCGGCCTCAACATGTTCGAACTGCGCGCCAAGGCACGTCGCCTGCAGGCTAGGCAAGCACTCGCCCTCGTCATCGTCGATTACCTCCAGCTCATGTCCGGAGACTCCCGCGCGGAAAACCGGCAGCAGGAGGTATCGAACATCTCGCGCGCTATGAAGCAACTGGCGCGTGAGCTGGACGTGCCAGTCATCGCAGTATCGCAGCTCAACCGCTCACCTGAGGCGCGTGCCGATCGCGAGCCCCAACTGGCCGACCTACGCGAATCAGGCGCGATCGAACAGGACGCCGACATGGTCGTTTTCATCTACGAAGATCCTAGCGATCCATCGTCCAAGGGTGTCGTGAAGCTGAAGATCGCGAAGAACCGCAACGGACCCACGGACACCGTTCGCCTCGGTTTCGTCAAGGACTACACGAAGTTCCGCTCGCTGACCAGGGACGACTTCGCAGACCTCGAGGCCTAGAGCACGTGGCTCGTGCGGCGACCCCGCATCGACAGCCCCTCTTCTCCCGACTCCCCGGGCAAGCTGGCCTCGACCCGGTGGCATTGATACGAGCTCTGGCACTCGAGAACAGAGCGCCACTGGTCCTCCTCGATTCGGCAGGGGGATCAAAGCAGTTGGCCAAGCGCCACTACTTGGCGTGGGACCCGGTGTTCCGCCTGCGCGTGCGCGGAGGGACCGTTACGGTCCTGCCCGGCGAGGCCTGCCAGCGATCTGACGTCGCTCGCGAGCTGGCCGATCGTGCCCGCCGACTCACCCACCTCTCACCGTTTGCCGCACTGCGTGAAGCGACGCAACTCGCACGCCTGCGCGACGATGTCGCCTCACGCGCCGGCGTGCCGGAGTGCGAAGCATTGTTCGGGCTCATCTCCTACGACGCCGTCCGCCACCTCGAAACACTCCCGGACTCCACCGTGGATGATCTTGGCCTACCCGACATCGACGTGTTTCTGCCAGGCAGGCTGCTGCGCTACGACGTGGTGAGTGGTGAGAGCTGCCTGATCGACCGCGTGAGCCACCACGACGCAGCAGCGTCCCAAGAGCGAGCGCGGATTCACGCTGCCATCGCACGATCTCGTGGGATGCGCGTTGCCCAAGTCCATGGCAACGACATGCCCTCGTACCGCTCCAATTTCACGCGTGACGCATACGAGCGCGCAGTGCTACGCGCTCGTGAGTACACGTTCGCCGGCGACATCTTCCAGGCAAATCTCTCACAGCGCCTAGATCTCTACTACACGCTGCCGAGCCTCCAGCTCTACAGCACGCTGCGCACCGTTAATCCTTCGCCTTTCTCCGGCTATCTCAATCTGGGCGAGTACGAGCTCATCTCGTCGTCACCGGAGCGACTCGTATCTTTGGCCGCTGACGGGTGGGCGGAGACCCGTCCCATCGCAGGAACACGACCGCGAGGCGCGCGAAGACCAGAGGACAGCCAACTCGCCGCGGAGCTCAACCTAGACCCAAAGGACCGAGCCGAGCACGTCATGCTCGTCGACCTCGAACGCAACGACCTTGGCAGAGTATGTGCCTACGGCACCGTCGAGGTGTCCGAGCTCATGGTGAACGAGTACTACTCACATGTGATTCACATTGTGAGCAACGTCCGCGGCCGACTGCATGAGAGCCGCGACGCCATTCACCTCGCCGCCGCAATGTTCCCTGGCGGGACCATCACGGGCTGCCCAAAGGTGCGCTGCATGCAGATCATCGACGAACTCGAGAGTGTCCGGCGCGGGCCATACACAGGATCATTCGGCTGGATCGCTCATCGCGCCCTCGATCTCAACATCGTCATTCGCACCCTCGTCCGTGTCGGCGACCGGCTCTACCTCCAGGTTGGCGGAGGCGTCGTCGCCGACTCCGTGCCGACACAGGAGTACACCGAAACACTTCACAAGGCCGCAGGCATGTTGCGTGCAGTGAGCGCGAGCATCGCCGAACGCGCCGGATAGGCGCGACGGGGGCGCCTACAATTCGCCGCTCCTTCGCGCCCGATGTAGAGTGAGCGCATGACCATCTTGATGTTGAACGGCGCTCTCGCGGACACTGCTACGGCAGTACTGCCGGCCACCGACCGTGCACTCACGCACGGGCTGGGCCTATACGAGACACTCAAGCTTGTCGACGGCTACCCGGTGTTCTTCGACGAACACATGGCTCGCCTCGACCTTGGCCTCTCAGAGCTGGGCCTCGAACGTCCCTGCTCGCATGCCGAGATGGCCAAACAGATCATCCTACTCTCGCACGAGAGCGGAGTGCCGGCTGGTGCGTGCCGCGTCCTAGTGACCGCGGGACCCCTCGATGGACACCCGGCGCTCCTCATTCAGGCCGAGGTGCGCACGTTTCCAGGTCGCCCCCTCAATGTCATCTCCTACCGTGGCGTCCGTGTCCGTGCCCAACTCAAAGCCATGACGGTGATGCAATCGTACCTGGCACAGCGCGCCGCCAGAGCCGTCGGCGCCGACGACGCCATCCTGGTCGACGACGATGAGCGCATCTTCGAAGGCTCCACGTCCAACATGTTCTTGATCCGCGGCGGCGGCCTGGTCACACCTCCCGCTGAGGGTGCCATTCTCCCCGGCGTGATGCGCGCCAAAGTCGAGGGGCTCGCCGCCGCCAACAGCATCCCGGTGGTTGAGGCGCTCGTTCGGGTGTCGGACCTGCGACCAGACGACGGCATGCTGCTGACCAGCAGCGTCCGCGGCATCGTCGGCGTCGCAAGCGTTGACGGCATGGCGCTTCGCGTCGACCACGTTCTCCTCAACCTGCTGCGCCGACTCGTCAACTCGGCGGAAGAGGCGAGCGTCGCCGAATTCCGGCAACAGTACGCGACGGAGACCGCCCAGCTACCTGGCGCCAAGAACAGAGAGCATCGGCCCTAGCGGCGTCGCGCCTCAAGGAACCAACTCGCGTGGTGGTGAGTTCCGTCGGCGACCGCCTCTTGATACGCCCGCTCCTCAAGGTCGAGGATCTCGAACTCGGCAAAATCCCCGACCAGCTCTTCTGCCGTGCAGAAATGCAGATAGGTACGATGGATCCAGCTTCGCTGCTCGCCGGTTACCGGCCGCCCCACCGCATAATGCTGCGGATCCCGCGGCGAGAGCGTACACAAGAAGAGAAGGCCGCCGGGACGCAGCAATGCTGCGAGCGCGTCGACGAACTCCCTTCGCGCGCTCGGCCCCAATAGGCCGTACACCTGAACACACACGGCAACGGCGAAGCTTCCTACATTCGCGGAATGCGCGGCGAAACTCGCCGCGTCGCCCATCACGAAGCTCACGTCGAGCGCGCGACGACGCGAGGCGCGAGCTGCAGCGATCGCCGCCGGCGACGGATCGACGCCCACCACTGCACAGCCCAACTCTGAGGCTAAGTAGCGGCTATCCCGGCCGTATCCGCAGCCAACATCGAGCAGCGCAAACGGCGCGTCCTCACCGCGACGCGATACGCTGCCCAGGCGCGCCACGACAAGCCGCGCCAGCTCGCTTGGACCATCGCCCCATGGGCGTTCACCGGCGGCGTACCGCGCCTCCCAGTACGAGACTGCCGCCGGAAGAGGCGTGACACTCCTGCCGCCTCCCGCGCCCCTCACTCCTGAGTCAGATGGTGCCACGCCTCGCGGTACTTCTCTGACGTCTTCTCGACCACCTCGTCGGGAAGTGCAGGACCTGGCGACGTCTTGTCCCAGGCCAGCGTCTCCAGATAGTCGCGAACATACTGTTTGTCGTAGCTCGGCTGGTTTCGTCCCGGTGCGTACCCCTGCGCCGGCCAGAAGCGTGACGAATCCGGAGTGAGAATCTCGTCGATGAGGATGAGTTCGCCGTCGAGCAGGCCGAACTCGAACTTGGTGTCGGCAATGATGATGCCACGCTGGGATGCATACGCAGAGCCGAAGCGGTACAGCTCCAGAGAGACGTCTCGCACGCGCTCCGCGACCTCGCGGCCAACGAGATTCACCACCTCGGCGAAAGGTATGTTCTCGTCGTGCGTCCCGATATCCGCCTTCGTTGACGGCGTGAAGAGCGGTTCCGGCAGGCGGCTGGCCTCTACGAGACCCTTGGGCAGAGAAATGCCACACACAGCACCGGTCCGCTCGTAGTCCTTGCGTCCAGACCCCGTGAGGTAACCGCGCACTATCGCCTCGATCGGCAACGGATCGGCCCTGTGCACAACGACGGATCGGCCGGCCAAGTGGCGATGCGCTGAGTCGGCGCTGAACGGCTCCGGATCGACGATGTGATTCGCAATAATGGGGCTCGTCTCGTCAAACCAGAAATTGGAGATCTGCGTGAGCACCGTACCCTTGTCAGGGATTGGCGTCGGCAGGACGACGTCGAACGCAGACAGGCGGTCGGTGGTGACGATCAGCATCTGATTGGGCGCGTACTCATACACGTCGCGCACCTTGCCGCGGCCTAGTAGCTCCCAGGACGTCTCGTGCGACTCGTACAGCGCCGCCATAGGCTTGGCTCCCTCGTGTGACTTAAATGGACTGCGCCGTAGCGCAACGCCGGCCGCGAAACCACGGCAGGAGCGCTCTCCAGTTTACGCCACCGCCGAGTCATGCTGCTCGGACGCACAGAAAGCGCACTTCCGCGCGGCCTTGGGGATGTCGCTCAGGCACTCTGGGCACTGCTTCGTCGTCGGCTCCTCGGGGGCCTTGCCGCGAGCACGGTGCTCGGCCACCTTGTTCATCGGCACCACGACGACAAAGTACACGGCCGCAGCAATGAGAACGAAGGAGACCACCGAGTTGATGAATGACCCGTAGAGGAACTGACTTCCGTTGATCGTGAAGGTTAGTTGCGAGAAGTCCGGCTGGCCGAAAATCGCAGCAATTAGCGGTGTCAGCAGATTCTCAACTAATGATGTGACGACCGCTCCGAACGCTGCCCCAATAACAACCGCAACGGCGAGATCGACGACGTTGCCACGCAGAATGAAGTCGCGGAAGCCCTTGATCATTATCCCCCCTAGTTCGGCGATGACGCATCAACCACAACCAAAGCTCGTATGGCGAGTAAATCACACCGCATTCCAACGCGCATCCCTCGGGGGCGAGGGCCGTAGAGCTGTCGATCGACACGTAGAGCGGTCGATCGACAGCTCGAGCATCGCCCAGCTGTCGATCGACCGCTTCCGGATCTACTCCTCGGCAGCGAGATTCTGGGCGGCGAAGTCCCAGTTCACCAGACTCTCGAAGAACGTCTTGAGATAGAGAGCGCGAAGGTTCTGGTAGTCGAGATAGTAGGCATGTTCCCATACATCTACCACCAGAAGTGGAGTGCCTGTCGCCGGACGCTCAGCGTTTGCGGTACTCACCACCTTCAGGTCCTCACCCTCGGCGACGAGCCAGGCCCAACCACTGCCGAAACGCGTGACGCCGGCGGTCTTGAACGCCTCCACCGCCTGTTCGATACTCCCGAAACTGGTACGGAGCTTGTCGGCTAGCTCGCCGCTCGGCTCGCCGCCTCCGCCGGGCTTCATTGAGTTCCAGAAGAAGGTATGGTTCCAGACCTGCGCAGCATTGTTGAAGACCGCTTGCTTCTCGGCCTGGCCCTGCACGGCTGCGATCACTTCCTCAAGGGAGCGACCCTCGAGATCGGTCCCTTCGACAAGCTTGTTGAGCGTGTCGACGTACGTTTGGTGATGCTTTCCGTAGTGGAAGCTCACGGTCCGCGCCGAGTAGTGCGGCTCGAGCGCATCCTGAGCATACGGGAGCGGGGGCAGTTCGAACGCCATACTTCCTCCTCCTTAGGTGTCGGTGTCGTCGGGCATGTCGACTTCGATGGCCCCGCCCCGCACACGTACGCGATACGTGTGCAGATCGTGGACACGCGTCCTGCAACGCAAACGCTTCTCGAGCTGGAAGAATCGCTCCACCGGCTCCGGAAGTGCGGCCGCACCCATGTCATGATCAATGGGCGGACTTATGCTGCGACCGTCGCGAACATCGAACTGCACGTTATGCAGCGGGCAAGTGAGCACCCAGCCTGCCAATGCCCCCTCGTCCAGTGGAACGTTCTGATGACCGCAGCGCCGGCTCACAGCGAAGAAATCGCCGTCGTACTCACACAGGCAGACCTCACGTTCACCCACCTGCACGTACTTCATGCCTCCTGCCGCGATATCGTCGCAGCGTGCCAGCTCACACCACATGTCTTCCTCACATCTCTTCGGGAGCGAACTGCGGCAGGCTGTCCGGATCAGTCACGTCGGAGTGCACGAAGAGGCCACACCAGCAACGCTTCATCGCATCGAAGTGTTTGCGATGAAACGGAATGCACGGGCAGACGATGAGCATGTCCTTCGGTCGCTCGCCAGTGCGAAGCTGACAAGGACACAGTGGCCAGCCGAACCTCTGCTCAAGCGCCACTTCCTGCTCGAGCAGAAAGCCGACGAGCTCCTCGTCGGGGCTGAACTTGTATCCGAGAGGCTCGACCACCTGCTCGAAAAGGTAGCGGTATGCCTCCTTGCGACGCGGGGCGTCCACGCTAGCCTTCGTTCGCGGCGTGAGTTCTCCCGAGGTGCTCCGCGTACTTCTGCGGCTGGTACCCAACGACAACGTGACCGTCGATGACCACGACAGGAAAACGTCGGCCCCCACTCAAGCGCTCGACCTCAGCTGCCATCGCCTTGGCTTCCTCTCCGTCGAGCGCATCCACATCCGCGTGTTTGTACGGAATACGCTCTTCCTCGAACCACGCCTTCGTCTTGCGGCACCACCCGCAACTCGTGAGCGCGTAGATCATGACGTCGTGCTCGGTCATTTCACACCGTCCAGTTGAAGCGCGACTTTGCCGTCCTCGATGCGCGTGGCGAAGGTCCGCAATCTCAGCTCGGGCGCCGTCACGAACCTGCCGTCCCTCACGTCAAAACGCCAATCGTGACAGGGGCACGTGAGAATTGGGCCACGTAGCTTTCCACCCTCCAAGGGGCAGCCCATGTGAGCACAGCGATTCGCGATCGCGAAGAGCACCCCCTCCACGCGCACCAAGAGAACTCCGACGCCCTTCGGATACACGGCCACGTAGCCACCCTCCGGGACCCTATCTTGCTCAATCGTCACCACCCATTCGGAACCCGCCACGGAACACCTCTCCGACGCCTGGTCGCTTTGACCGGATTCGTGACGCAAGAACCGCGCGGGCTCCGGCCTCAACGTAGGCAAGAACGGCCATGCATCCGCCGCGCATGTCTGCGGTGGTACCCGGCGATCGGCGGCGACAAACAGGTCGACAATTGCCGCGCCAGTGATGCGCCGCTATCATGACACACTCGCGCCCGCGGCCATCTCGCACGCCCAACTCCTCATGACAGCCCCTCACCCCGAGTTCGATGTCATCATCGTAGGCGCCGGTCCAGCCGGTATCTTCTGCGCATTGGAACTGTGCAGGAGCAGCGCCTGCCGCGTTCTGATCGTCGAACGCGGACCTGACATCTGCGATCGCACCTGCCCTGCGCGCCGCGGCGGCGGCTGTCGCAACTGCACTCCCTGTGGCATCACCAGCGGCTGGGGCGGAGCAGGCGCCTTCAGCGACGGCAAGCTCACCCTGTCGACCGAGGTCGGCGGCTGGCTGAACGAGTTCGTGCCGGCCGATCAACTTACCGAGTTGGTGACACACGTGGACACCGTGTGGCTCGAGTTTGGCGCCCCGCCCACCGTATACGGGGGCGGGCAAGAAGCGATGACGATCGCCGAAGCAGCAGCGCGATATGACCTCACGCTCGTGGCATCTCCAGTGCGTCACATGGGCACGGAACGGGCGCGCGATATCCTTCGGCGTCTGCGCCGAGAACTCGCGAAGAGCGCCGAGATCCTCACGCGCACGCAAGTCACACAAGTGCTCGTCGAAACAGCCGGCCGGCAGAAGCGCGTGCGGGGGGTAGAGCTCGCCGACGGTCGCCAAGTCACCGCCGGCGCCGTCGTGCTCGCTCCAGGGCGCGAAGGCGCCGGTTGGGCGGTCGGCGAATACCGGCGCCTCTGCATCCCGCTGGCCACCAATCCCGTCGATATCGGGGTGCGCGTTGAGGTCGCCGCGCCAACGCTGGAGCCGCTGACCGAGACGCTCTACGAGAGCAAGCTGCGATATCGCGCACCGACCTTCGGGGACGCCGTGCGCACTTTCTGCATGAACCCGTACGGCGAGGTATCCCTCGAGAACTACGGTGACGTCGTGACGGTCAACGGCCACAGTTACGCCGAACGGAAGACGGATCGATCGAACTTCGCGCTCCTTGTCTCGACCCGCTTCACCAAGCCGTTCGACGATCCGAACTCATATGGCAAGAGCATCGCCCGCTTGGCCAACCTCCTGGGTGAGCACATCATCGTGCAACGACTCGGCGATCTCGCGGAGGGGCGTCGCAGCACTCCTGAGCGACTGGCGGCAGGAGCTGTGCAGCCGACACTCTCCGGCGCAACGCCAGGCGACCTCGCCTTCGTCCTGCCGTACCGACACCTCCAAAACATCCTTGAGATGCTGTGCGCACTCGATCATCTCGCGCCAGGGCTGAACGGCCCTGATACGCTACTGTATGGAGTCGAGGTCAAGTTCTACTCCGCAAGGCCGACGCTCGACCACGGCCTGCAGACGCCGATCGATAACCTTTACGCCATCGGCGACGGCGCCGGCATCACTCGCGGCCTCATGCAAGCGTCGGCGGCCGGAGTAGTTGCCGCGCGTTCGATACTGGCCGACGACTCATCGTGCGCAGAACACGACGGCCGAGGTCGTCGCCAACGATCGGAGGGATCGTGCCGGGAACGGTTGTAGTGGGAGCCCAGTGGGGCGACGAAGGCAAGGGCAAGATCACCGACCTTCTGGCCGAGAAGGCCGACGTAGTCGCCCGCTTCCAGGGGGGCAACAATGCCGGGCACACTATCGTGCGCGACGGTGAGGAGTTCAAGCTTCATCTCATCCCGTCGGGCATTCTGTACGAAGCGAAGACGTGCGTCATCGGCAACGGTGTCGTGATCGACCCCCATATTCTCTTCGGTGAGCTTGAGGCACTGCGGGCGCGCGGCATCAGCGGCGACAACCTTCGCATCAGCGGCAATGCCCACCTCATCATGCCGTACCACCTGCTCCTCGACGGCGCCAGCGAGCAGCAACTCGGAATGTACAAGATAGGCACAACCGGTCGCGGCATCGGTCCCTGCTACATAGACAA
This sequence comes from Thermoleophilia bacterium, assembly GCA_041393415.1. Taxonomy (GTDB): domain Bacteria; phylum Actinomycetota; class Thermoleophilia; order UBA2241; family UBA2241; genus CAIXSE01. The sequence goes on from JAWKKE010000004.1 coordinate 245,875, forward strand.
GTACGCCCGCGTCGGAATCCGCGTCCAGGATCTGCTGGACGCAAAGATCCTCAAGCGCAAGATCAAGACCGCGCTGCAGGAGAAGAACTTCCTGCTGCAGCGCTACGACATCGGTGTTCTCGACGCAGATCAGGTTACAGAGGAGCTGCTCGGCTATCGTGAGCGTTTCGAGCCCTTCATCTGCGACACCAGCCTCCTCATCAACAGCGCGCTGGACCAGGGGCAGCACGTGCTTTTCGAGGGCGCTCAGGGCGCCCTCCTCGACATCGATTTTGGAACGTATCCCTTCGTCACGAGCAGCAATCCCATTGCCGGTGCGGCCTGCAGCGGCACGGGAGTCGGACCAACGCGTGTCGACCACGTCATCGGAGTCGCCAAGGCCTACACAACGCGCGTCGGCGAGGGTCCGTTCCCAACCGAACTGTTTGACGAGACGGGCACCGCAATGCTTGAGGTGGGCCAGGAGTTCGGCACGACGACGGGACGTCAGCGACGCTGCGGCTGGCTAGACCTCGTCGCACTCAAGTACGCCGTCAGGCTAAACGGCATCACACACTTGGCACTCACGAAGCTCGACGTGCTCAGCGGCCTACCCACCCTCAAGGTCGCAGTGAGTTATCGTGCCGGCCGCAGGCAACTCGACGAATTCCCTTTGCGTCAGACCGACTTCCACCACGCCAAGCCAATGTACGAGGAGCTGCCCGGTTGGACGCAAGACCTGCGGGCATGCGAGACATGGCAGGACCTCCCGCAAGAGGCCCGCGACTACGTCCAGTTCGTCGCCGAATTCACACGCACGCGGGTCAAGTTCATCGCTGTCGGCCCAGGGCGCGAAGAGACCATCGTGCTTCCGCGAAGTATCGGTCTCGGCGGAGCATTCTAGACTCCACAGCCTCCTCTCAGCTCCAGCTCAGAGTGCCGCAAGATCGCCGCGGTACCTTCACTCCATCGTCGTCCTCATCGAGGACATGTGAAGCGATGATGTTGAATGAAGGAGGAACATGGCCCGTACGAGCAAAGTGGCGCTCCTTGCAGCCACCGCACTCGCGCTCCTCGCAGTGCTGATCGGACCCACGGTTGCAGGTGCCCAGACAAGCTCGATCAGCGCAAGTACGCCGCGCGCCGACGTGGTCTTCACCGCGACCAATGAGTCGCCGTCGGGCGACACTACGTGGGGCGAGAACGCCGCGCCCACCGATCAGTCCGATCGCGGCCAGGGGATGCGCGGCCCCGCTCTCGACCGCAATGACTCAACCCTCCGTACCGGTCACGACGCCTACTGGTCGGTTGGAGAGATCTTGCAGTGGGTGGCGATTGCACTACTCGCAGGGCTCGCCGCTGCCTTAGCGATCTGGCGACCATGGCGCCACGGCACTGGCCCAGCGGCAGCAGCGACGGCGCCAACTGCGCCAGTGGCCTACGATCCCGCGGCGGCGAACGTCACTACACCCAGCGCCGAGCCCGCCGTTCCTGCCAGCGGCGCAGATCTTGGTCAACCGGACGATCCGGCTTCCACGATCGCCGTCGCTGATACCGCCGTCACAAGCATCCAAGGAAGCCCAGACGGCATAGCATCGAACGACGAGCCGGAGCCGCCGACGCCGAACCCAAGCCAGGCGGCCCCTGCAGAAACGGCAGAGGACCCCGCAAGATAGCGAGTAGGACCCAGCCGCGGCGATGCCGAGCGACTCGCTCGGCATCGCCGCGTCCTGCGTCAATCGGCCTCTGCTAACAGCGCGTAGATGCGCCGACGAGCATCGGTCAAAATGTCGAGCGTCGTGTCGACCATCTCGTCAGATCCGCTCAAGCCGACCTGACGTGTGGCGTCAGCCAGAGAGCCCACCGCGCGTCGCAGCTTCATACGCACCTCCACCGGCCCCTGCGCGGTCATCCACGGCAGATTGCCCTCCGTGTCACGCAGCGCGTCAACGTGCGCCGCACCTTCATCAGTGAGTGAATAGACGCGTTTGCCGTCCAGTTGCTCGCTGCGGACGAGACCTCGATCTTCGAACTCCTGGAGAGTCGGGTAGACAGAGCCGGGACTTGGCCTCCAGGCTCCCCCGCTCAGCTCCTCGACGTGCTGCATGACCTGATAGCCGTGCATGGGCCCATCGGACAGCGCCGAGAGAACCGCCGCCTTTATCATGCCGCGCCGAGCACGTCCGAGATGTCCGAACCCATGCCCATGGAGGCGGCTGTCGCCGCCGCCAGCACGATCTCCTTCGAAGCCACGCCCTGCGTCGTGGTGGCGCATGCTCATCACCGCATCACACAAACCGTGCCGTCGTTCGCGCCAGGCCAGGGCTCCTTCGTCCGCGCCCTCTGCAAGACATGGCGCCGGTGGAGCCATGCGCCAGGCTCCATGCCGACCGAAAACCGCGTGACGAATGTTCATCGAGCGCCTCCTTGTGCGCATGCTGAGCGGGGCCACTCACACGTTCACCCGCCCTATATCGCGATATATCGTAATACGTTGCTTTTGTCTGCGCAATCCCCACGTTGCCTCACCACCCTCACGCCAAGAGAGCGCAGCACCAGGCTCAGCACGACTGCCCGCTCGTTGCTGGCAGCGCCCCCTCACGAGTACACTCAGACCTCAACACCAGCCCGCGGGGGAGGCCACATGCGAGTGCTCGTCGTAGGCGGTGGCGGTAGGGAGCACGCGCTCGTTCGTGCGTTCGCGCGCTCTCCGCTCGCCACCGAAGTGTTCTGCGCTCCCGGCAACGCCGGCACCGGTGACGATGCCACCAATGTCAACATCGGCGCCGAGGACCTGCCGGGCCTCCTTGCCTTCGCCACAGACAATCGCGTGGACCTCACCGTCGTTGGGCCAGAAGCACCACTGGTCGCCGGCATCACTAATCTGTTCCGAGAACACGGCCTGAACGTCTTCGGGCCTACACGCGAGGCGGCCGAACTCGAGGGCAGCAAGGCCTTTGCCAAGGAGATCATGCGAGCGGGAGGAGTTCCCACAGCGCACTTCAGCCGGCACACGTCACACGCCTCCGCACGTGCCGCTATCGCGCGTCAGGACTCATGGCCGGTAGTCGTTAAGGCCGACGGGCTGGCCGCGGGCAAGGGTGTCCTCATTTGCCATGATCGGGCAGAAGCGGAGGCGGCAATCGAGAGCTGCTTCGTGGAACGCGCGTTTGGCGCCGCAGGCGACGTCGTGATCATCGAGGATTTCCTCGCCGGCACCGAGGTTTCCCTGCTCATACTCTGCGACGGCACAACGGCTCTGCCGCTCGCGCCGGCTCAGGACTACAAGCGTATCTTCGTCGGCGACCAAGGCCCGAACACCGGAGGGATGGGCAGCTACTGCCCGGTACCCGGTTTCGAAGCGCGGGCCGTCGACGTCGCCATGGAACGGATCGTCGAACCGGTGATCGCCGCCCTCCACAAGCGCGACATACAGTACCGCGGTGTACTGTACGCGGGTCTCATCGTCAGCACCGAAGGACCCCAGGTTCTCGAGTTCAACTGCCGCTTCGGCGATCCTGAGACGCAGGCTGTTCTGCCGCGTCTGCAGAGCGACCTCCTCGAGCTCTGCGCTGCCACGGCGTCGGGCGACCTCGCCGGACTCGCTACGCAGTGGCACCAGAAGGACTGCGTGACGGTAGTCATGGCCTCCGCCGGGTACCCAGCCACCAGCCACAAGGGCGATGTCGTCAGCGGCCTAGACGGAGCGAGTGAGCTCCCCGACGTACACGTGTATCACGCTGGAACAGAGAGACGTGGCGGAGAAGTCGTAACCGCAGGCGGACGCGTCCTCGCTGTGAGCGCGCTTGGAGAAGACTTCTCGCAAGCAAGAGACCGGGCCTATGAGGCCTTGGGCCATATCCGCTTCGACGGCCAGCAAGCGAGACCAGACATCGCCGATCGCGCCGTCAGAGCGCAGCGCGGCGAGATCAGCCTGTTTCCACCCAGCCGAGATGGGTGAAGCGAAGGGAGCCAATGGTGGAACAAACCCAGTCCGCGGTTGAACAGCTCTTGCACGGCATCAACCTCGAGCCCGTCCTGGTCGGCGTCATCATGGGCAGCGAGAGCGACCGCGAGGTGATGAACGCAGCCTGTACCGAGCTCGATGAGCGCAAGATCAGCTACGAGGTTCACGTCATGTCGGCGCATCGCGACCCCGACAAAGTTGCCCAATATGCCAAGGCAGCGCAGTCGCGCGGGATCAAGGTGCTCATTGCTGGCGCCGGCAAGGCTGCCGCACTTCCGGGCGTCGTGGCCTCACACACCAACGTGCCCGTCATCGGCGTGCCTATCAAGACCAGCGATCTGGGAGGCCTCGACTCACTACTCAGCATCGTTCAGATGCCCTCCGGAGTACCCGTCGCTTGCGTGGCCATCAACGGCGCCCGCAATGCCGCCATTCTCGCCGCCAAGATCCTCGACGCGTAGGAGTCTTGCATGTCCAAGCACGCCTTCGCCTCACCGGATGCGGCGCCAGCCGTCGGCCCTTACTCCCCGGCACTCGCCGCCGGTAGCCTAGTCTTCATTTCGGGACAGATCTCCCTCGATCCCGGCGGTGCCGTCGTCGGCGCGACGGCAGCCGACCAGGCCCGTCGCGCACTGGAGAATCTGCGCGCCACGTTGATCGCAGCTGGGCTAGACCTCGATGCTGTCGCCAAGACGACAGTCTTTCTCAAGGACATGGGCGACTTCGCCGCAGTCAACGAGGTGTATGCCGAGTTCTTCTCACAGCCGTACCCCGCGCGTTCCGCGGTGGAGGTGGCACGACTGCCGAAAGACCTGCTCGTCGAAATCGAAGCAATCGCCGTTCGGTGAACCGCAAGACCCTGGAGAGAGGGGAGCAATGATCGAGCGCTACACCCTGCCCGAGATGGGCGCCATCTGGACCGAAGAAGCCAAGATGCAGGCCTGGCTCGAGGTCGAGATCGCTGCCGTCCGCGCCTGGAACCGTCTGGGCAAGATTCCCGATGAGGCTGTAGCGCAAATCGAAGCGAAGGCGGCCTTCGACGTGGCCCGCGTGGCAGAGATCGAGGCGATCACGAACCACGACGTCATCGCCTTCCTCACCAATGTCGCAGAGCACGTCGGCGACGCAAGCAAGTACGTGCACTACGGCATGACTTCCAGCGACATGCTCGATACGGGCCTCGCCCTCCAGATCAAGCGCGCCGGAGCACTCCTCGATGAGGATCTGGTAGCCCTAGGAAACGTCTTGAGACAGCGCGCGTTCGAATTCCGCGACGCCGTTCAGGTCGGCCGTACCCACGGCATCCACGCGGAACCGATCACCTTCGGGATGAAGCTCGGCATGTGGGCCTTCGAGACAAGCCGTAATCTCGGGCGCCTGCGCACCGCGACCAGCGAGGCAGCCGTCGGCAAGGTGAGCGGGGCCGTTGGCGCATACAACAACGTCGATCCTCGTGTCGAGGAACTCGTCTGCGATGAGCTGGATCTCGGCCTCGAACCCATAAGCAACCAAGTGGTGCAGCGAGACCGGCACGCGGCATTCCTGAGCTGCCTAGCCATCATTGGAGCCAGCCTCGAGAAGTTCGCCACAGAGATTCGCCACTTGCAGCGCACCGAAGTGCGTGAAGCCGAGGAGGCTTTTGGCAAGGGCCAGAAGGGGTCGTCCGCCATGCCCCATAAGCGCAACCCGATCTTGAGCGAACGGATGGCGGGCTGCGCCCGCGTCCTACGCGGCAACGCCATTGTCGGCCTCGAGAACATGGCGCTCTGGCACGAACGGGACATCAGCCACAGCTCCGCGGAACGCATCGTGCTGCCGGACAGCTGCATCCTGCTCGACTACATGCTGCGCAAGTTCACAGCGCTCATGAACACGCTCGTGGTCGACACCGCGCGAATGCTCGCCAACCTCGACCAGAGCTACCGCCTAGTGTTCAGTGGCGCCATGTTGCTGGCGCTGGTTGACCACGGCATGCTGCGCGAAGACGCGTATCGCGTCGTCCAGGACTGCGCCATGCGCGCCTGGAGCGAGAGAGTCGACTTCGGGGATCTCATCAAGCAGAACCCCGAAGCCATGGCGGTCTTGAGCCTTCACGACGTCGATGCAGCCATGAATCCAGATCAGTACGTCCGCGGTCGCGAGGCGATCTTCGACCGCCTGGTTGCTCTGGAGTTCTCGCCGGCGACGACGCGCAACTAGCGCGCACTCGCCACAAGCATACGCGCCAGGGCCTCGCCAAGACCGGCGAGATCCTCCGCCGGCAGGACGCGCGCCGCGGCGGAGCTGAACAGAACGCGCGCCTCCGCCGGAAAGTCGTCGTCGCCCTGCCACACCAGAACGGCAAGGCGAATCTTGGGCAGCGCGCGAAACGCGTAGCCGGCGTCGGCGAGGTCCAGCTGCTCGCCTGCTTGAGCGCTCGCCACGGCGCGGAAGCGACCGAGAGATCCTCCTTCGCCCGCAGCGAAAGCCGCAGCCAGTGTCGCTTCGGCGCGCCGCGCGAACGAGGTCGCATAGAACATTCCATCCGGCAATTCGCGAAACGCATGCCAAGCGTCGTCATCCGACGATCCGTCAGCGCCGATGAGGTAGTGCAGGATCAGGATCGCCACAGCGGCATGCGCCGCTGCAGCACCGCAGGTCACCTCGCCGGCGGGGTGGGTCACCCGGTACTCGCGCGAGAAGTACGGCACCACAACGTCCGCGCCATCCATCGAACAAGCGGCGAGAGCCGCCTGGCGATGCGGATCGGCCGCCGCCCAAGCCTCTCGTGCCACGGAAAGCGCGTCGCGAAACCGGCGCGGCGTCTCGTCCACCGGGCCGCCTTCAGTCGTCTCGGTCACCTACTTCCTCACCGTAAACGGACCCGTCCCCCACGGAGAGGCCGCCACAGCCGCCGCCACAGCCTGCCCGTCGTTCCCGGCCCGAAGGGCCGCCAGGATGTTCCCGTAGAACCCGTTGCGAATCGTGATCACACTGGCCCTCAGGCCCTGAGACCAACTGTTGTAGATCTTGACACCGTGAGAGTTGAAAGTCCGCGCGCCCGGCATCGGCTGACTCGTGTTCAGCGGGTTGTAGTGGGCCGTGTTATACCAATGCCCGCCCTCGGCCATCTCCCACGCGACAATCGCGGCGACGTTGTCGACGGTGAGATCCATGTTGAGACTCTTCAGGAACGCCCGTGCCCACGTCAACTGAGTCACCTTGCCACCCGACGACATCAGTCGCTCCGGCTCGGCGAGGATCTTCTTGATCTCCGCGACGACATCTCTCAGCAGCGCTTCACGCTCTGCGATCTTGGCATCCATAGCCTCACGTCGTGCATCCAGTTGCGCCTGTGCAAGGTTCGCTTCTTCGCGATCCGACTCGACGCGTTGCTCCAATCGCCGAGCCTCCGTAGTGAGTCGCTCGAACTCGTTCTCTTCTTCGCGATCCATTCGCGTGAGGCGCTTCATGAAGTCGAGGACCACCTCAGCGTCGGTCATGGTCGACGAGTTTGCCACAAGATCAACCCAACTGAGACCCCCAACCTTGTACATCTGGATCATGCGGTCCTCGAGCACCGCGCGTTGTCGAGAGAGCGATCGCTCCGCTCTCTCGTAATCGCGGCGCACTTGCACGAGACGCGCATTCACCTCATCGACATGTGTCCTCGCGGCGCGCCACTGCGCAGTGAGTTCCCGCATCTCCGTCTCCAAGCGCGTCATCGACGCTCGCATGCTGCGCGCCTGCTTCTGCAAATCGTCGAGGGAATCAGGACTCGGCAGCGCGGTCTCGGGCTTCACCGTCACCACATGATACGGTGCCGCCTCCACTGGCCCTGCCCACAGGCCCCCAGCGATCATCGCCATAATCCCCAGCGCCACAGCGACGCCAATCCTCAGCAAGCCCTTACCAACCGCGCGCGTCATGATCCTCCGTCAAGTGGAACGCTCGACTTCCCCGAGTCTATCGGCGTCAACCGGCAAGGCTGTTAGCCCTCACTGGTTCAGGAAGGATTCTTGAACTAGACTGACGAATACCAACCGTCATAGTTGGGTA